>JBNMLZ010000001.1:0-119359 GCA_050875085.1 Prevotella sp.
CTCCCGATATGCTAATCTAAACTTTCGGGGGCGAGGGCGCCCCCGCTCCCGATATGCTAATCTAAACTTTCGGGGGCGAGGGCGCCCCCGCCCCCGATATGCTAATCTAAACTTTCGGGGGCGAGGGCGCCCCCGCTCCCAGTTATTGTTGCGCTTTTTCGAGCGCTTCGCCGACGATACCGAGCAACTGGTCGGTATTGGCGCGTATCTGGCGGAAATACTCAGCACGCTCCTGCTGTGTGTTTCCGCCTTTTTCGTCGGCCATAAGCTGTGAGAACCCAACGATGGAGTTGAGCGGCACGTTGATGTCGCGCGTCATGTTGTTCAGCACTACGGTCTTGGCGCGGTCGGCGGCAACGGCATGGTTGCGCGCGTCGCGCAGTTCGCGGTAGTTGGCGGCGAGTTGTGTGTAGCTGTCGCGCAGGCGGTGGTTGATGCGCCGGTAGAGCCGCAGGATGAGCAATCCTCCGAGCAGCAGCACTACTACGACACCAATTGCCAACCCCACATACAAATGGAATGTCTTGCGGCGCGCCTCGTTCTCCTCCATCTGGCTGCGCAGGCGCGACGCCTCCAGTTGCTTTTTGTAGTTGGCAAGACGCAGAAGGCGCGCATTGGCGTTGGTGCGTTGCAGCTCAAGGTCGGAGTTGCTGAGCGACAGCTGCGTGTTGGCAAGCTCAAGGTTGGTGTTGTTTATGGCTGCGCGCTGGCGCTCGTTGCTCTCCCGCTGGTGTTCGATGGAAAGCTGGCGGTTCTCTATTTCGAGTCGCTGGTTGAACAGTTGCGCGTCGAATCCGAGCAGTGCGTTAAAGTCCACGCTGTCCATCATGTTGACCCGTCTGAAGTAGTAGTCATCCCTGGCACGCGCCATCAGGTCGAGGTCGCCGCTCCGTCGGAATCGCTCGATGAGAAGCCGCTTCAGAGGTATCACGTTCGGCATACGCGTCTTGTACAGCATACTGTCGATAAGCCTGTCTGCCCTGTCAAAATCCTTTGAGACAATACTATGGATAATCACCATCTCGGGAATGCAGAACTCCTTGTCGTTGAGATTTGCCACCCCTCCGCAAGCCTTCACGAACAGCCGGTAGCACTCCTCCACCTTGTCGTAGTTCTGCATCTTGAACTGCGCGAACGTCATGTGGCGGAGCAGACGCATGCGCATGTTGTTTGTCCGTGCCACGGAATATCCCGTGCGCGCCACGTCGTACATTCGCTGGTAGTCGAACCGCTGTCCGTAGCACTCGGCAAGCTTTCGGTAGACGGTGCCGAGATCCTGGTCCTTCACGTATTTCCTTCCTATCTCCAGCGCCTCGTTGTAGGATTTTATGCCAAGCGTAATCTCCTTGCGCGCCACGTGTATGGTGCCGAGGCAGTCCAAGGCATAGAAAAGCCCGTAGGAGTCATGCTTCTTCTGCATCGCGTCGAAAAAGCCGCGTGCGCAGGCATACGCCTTGAAGCTGTTGCCCTGGTTGAGCAGGAACGCCACCTTGGTGCCGAAGCAGAAATAATAATACTGCTTGTAGCCAGTCTTCAGCGCCATGTCAATGAGCGTCTTCACCGCCTTTTCAAACTGCGCCCCCTCCTTGTCGTTCCAATACAGATACTGCAGCTTCACCGTCAGTGCGAGGCACACCGCTTTCTTGTCGCCCAGCCTTTCCGCCTCGGCATACAGCTTGTCGGCAAGAGCGTTGCCCTTGCTCGACATGCGCGAGCGGAAGGCCTCGGCATAGATTGGATAAAGAGAGTCGTTGATTTTATAGGGATTGTTCTGTCCGCTTGCGCAAAGACATACGAGCATACACACTGCGACCGTGAATAGCCGTCGCAGCATGTGCCGGGCAATTGCCCGGAGCTTGATTGACTTTAGATATGTCGTTGGTGCAATGGACATATTGTGGATACTGTGTTTTTTATTAGTATAAAGTTAGCTGCGGGTCGGGCGTGACGCCCGACCTCCTATACTGCCGTATGCGCCTTGTCGATTACCTTGTCGACGATGTTGAGCAGCGCCTGCGTGTTGGCGTTGAGCAGCGCGGCGTTGGAGCGGCGTTCCTCGGCGGATGTCGAGGCGCTGGAATCGGCGATGATTCGTGAGTAGCGCGCCACCTCGGCAAGCGGATGGCGTATGTCGTTGCCCATGTTGTTGATGAACGCAGTCTTGGCATGGTTGGCAGCCTCCGCCTTCTCCTTGGCTTCCGACAGTTCGCGGTTGTTGCGCGCCAGTGTGTCGTTGGTGCGTCTGAGGCGTGCCATGAGCATGTTGTGGTTGTAGGTGAACGCCGCCACAGCCACCATAATCACAATGCAGACGATGAATATGGCTGCAATCATCAGGTCGTGGGTGTGCAGTTCGGCCTGCTGCGCCGCTATTTGTCCGCGCAGTTTGGCGGCTTCGAGCTGCTTGTTGTTGTAGGAGAAGCGCATGAGGGACGACGCCAACTTGGTGCGTTGCAGCTCAAGGTCGGAGTTGCTGAGCGACAGCTGCGTGTTGGCAAGCTCAAGGTTGGAGTTGTGCAGTTCGATGCGCTGCTGCTCGTTGAGCAGTTTCTGGTGGTCGAGGGCGAGGCGCCGGTTCTCAAACTCAAGCACCATGTTGGCAATGCGGCTGTTGACATCAACAAAGCTGAGAGACCTGACACTGTCCGTAGCCTCTATCCTCATGCGGTACATCTTGCTGAGCAGGCTTGCCTGTCCCGCATAGTCGCCACTGAAGCGGCACACCTCAGCCTCAAGCAGGCGCTTGTGTTGCAGATAGTATTCGTTTATAGAGGCAATAGCCTTGCGTGCCTCGTCAAACCGGCGGTCGTATATCAGCTTCAGGATTGCCAGCTCGCGCTCATGCAGCGATGCCGACTTTGCGTCGGGCACATGCTCCGAGCTGCAATAGAAGTTGTAGTATTTCAGAAACGTGTCATACCTGCCAAGCATGAACGCGGCATAGCAGACGGAGCGCGCCACACGCAGTTTAGCCGCCATTGTGCGGCTCTCGTGGAAGCCCTTCTCGGCATACTCAAGCATGTTGTGGTATTCGCCCAGCATCTCGTAACATTCCGATATCTTGCGGTATTGCGGTGCCATGTCCTGGTCTTTAAGATAGTCGGTGCCGAGTTGCAGGGCACGCTTGTAGCAGTCGATGGCAAGTTGCAGCTCGTCGCAGATATAATGCAGCTGTCCGAGGCAGCTGAGTGTTGTGTAAGTGCCGTAGACGGATTTCCGGCGGCGCACCTCATCGTCGATTTTCGACACATACTCAAAGGCATCCGTAGTGCGGTGCAGGTTGATGAGCATGTTCATCTTGTTGGTCACTCCATAGTAGTAGTACTGCTCATATCCCGTGGCGAGCGACTTGTCCTGCAATGCTTTCAGCGCCGGCTCGAAGTTTTGCTCGTCAACGTGCAGCGAGTAGTGAATCACGGGTATTGTAAGCGCGAGGCACTGCGCTTTCCGGTCGTTCATCTCCACAGCCCGCTTATACATCTTCTGCGACATGCCGATGCACTCCTTGCTGGTGCGCTTCAGATAGGCGTCGGAGTACATCTTGTAGAGTTGGTCGTTGATTTTATAAGGATTGTTCTGCGCCCAGCCACGGCACGCGAACAGCGTGGCTGCCACGACGACGAGCAGCCTCATTATGGCCGGTAAGCCCAGAACTATAGTCATAAGCTTTATCATTTCTTGTTTTCCTTGTATTTTTAGGGGTGTCACGGCTGGCTCACACCTTCTTGAGCACGTTGCTGACGATTTTGAGCAGCCGTTCGGTATTGGAGTCGATAAGGTCGCTCAGTTCGGCAAGCTCCTGCCGCGAGGTGTTGTTGCCGGAGTCGGCAATGGCGTTGGATAGCCTTACAATCTCGTTGAGCGGTCCGCGAATCTCTGCGCCCATGGTCTGTATGAACGCCGTCTTCACGTTGTTGGCAGCCTCGGCATGTTCCTTGGCGAGGGTGAGCTGCTGGTGGTTGTGCTCAAGCACCGAGTTCGTCTCGCGCAGGTCTACCATGAGCCGTGCGCGCGACCACAGGTAGAAGCCTATGCCCACCATCGAGAGGAGTCCCATCACGGTGCCGAGCGTTGACAGCACGTTGCCGAACTCCTGGTTCATCTTCGACATGCGCAGGTCGGTGCGCAGCTTGTCCGCCTCAAGCATATTCTTGCGGTAAGACATGCGCAGGAGGTCGGACTCCGACTTTGTGCGCGACAGCTCCAGCGACGAGTTGCGCAACGTGAGCTGCGTGTTGGCAAGCCTCAGGTGGGCAGTCTTCAGCTCTGACGCCTGGCGCTCGTTCTCAAGTTGCTGCCGCTGCGTGCCGAGCTTCTGGTTTTGCAGGTCGAGGCGTATGTTGAGGAATCGGGCGTAAGTGCCGTCGAAGCTCTGCGAGCGCACGCTGTCGCAGTCGCGTATCTGCACATGGTAGAGATACTTCTGTTCTTCGGCAAGCGCCTTGAGGTTGCCTGTCATGCTGTAGTACTTGACGAGCAGTC
Source organism: Prevotella sp. (assembly GCA_050875085.1). Taxonomy (GTDB): domain Bacteria; phylum Bacteroidota; class Bacteroidia; order Bacteroidales; family Bacteroidaceae; genus Prevotella. The sequence goes on from JBNMLZ010000001.1 coordinate 4,483, forward strand.
GGCTGCGCGACAGTATGCGTGGCCGCTTCATGATATATTTGTAGGCGTTCTCGAAGTCGCGGTCGTGCAGGAACTTGAGAATTGCGATGTCGCGTTCCTCGGTGTCGCGCGAGTCGGGGTCCACCTTTTGCTTTATTCCGAGATACACGTTATAGTACTTCATGAAGTCGTCCTCGCGGTCGAGCATCATCGCGGCGTAGCACAGAGAGCGTATGGTGCGCTGGCGCGAGATGGTGGTGCGGCTTGTCTGGTATGCCTTGAGGGCGTAGGCGAACATGTCGTGATACTTGTAGAGGTCGGCGTAGCACTCAGCCATCTTGCGGTAGAGGTTGGCAAGGTCAATGTCTGGCAGCAGTTGCGACGCCATCTTCTGCGCTTCCTGAAAGTAGCGCAGGCCGGTGAATATCTCGCGGTTGCCTATGTTTATCTGTCCGTGGGCACAGAGGCAGGTGTACATGCCGAAGACATCCTTCTGGCTGTTGGCGAAGTCCTCCGTCTCGTGCACGTATTTCACAGCCTCGTCCATGCGCTTCTGGTTGATGAGGTAGTTGACGCGGTTGGAGAAGGCGAAGTAGTAGTACTGCATCATGCCGAATTTCTGCGCTATAGTCTGAAGCTGCTTCACGGCGCGGTCGAACTGCACTGGCTGCTCGCGTTGGTAGAAGTAGTACGACACGGGCAGCGTGTAGGCCAGACACTGCGCCTTGCGGTCGTCGAGCATCACGGCGCGGTTGTACATCCGCGTGGAGAGTTGCAGTCCGCGCATAGTGGTGCGGTCGCGGTAGGCGTCGACATACATGTTGTACAGCTCGTCCTTTATCTTATATGAGTTGTTCTGCGCACGGCACGCACACGACATCCACACGGCTGCCATTGCAAGCAATAGCAGTCGCAGGAAGTTGCGGTTGTTTAGTGTCGTACGAGCTTTCATATATCTAATCTCCTTTTCATTAATTACGATTCCGTTCGGGTACGGTCGAGCACGTTATCCACGATACCGAGCATTTCGTCGGTGTCGGTGCGTATAGTAGTGTTGAGTTGTCGCAGTTGTTCTGCGGTAGTATTTGCTCCTGCTATCATAAGTGCTGTGCGTGCCAGCGAGTCGAGCGGTTTCCTTATCTCCACTCCAAGATTTTGTATGAACACCGACTTTGCCCTGTTGGCTGTCTCAGCCCTGTGCAGAGCGTCGGCAAGTATGATGTTGTTTTTTTCAAGTTCGTTGTGTGCGTTTCTGAGCTTCGCCATCAGGCGGTTGCGGCTGCGCATGTATAGCGCCACGGCAGCCAGCACAATCAGGGCGAGCAGCACGATGGACCCCACCACCGTGTCGCCGAGGTGTTGTCTTGCCTTCGACATTCTTATCTGGTCGCGCAGTTTTTCCGCCTCCAGCCTCTTGCGCTGGTACTGCTGCCTCACGATTTGCGAGTTCGACCGCGTTCGCGACAGTTCGAGCGACGAGTTGCTGAGCGTTAGCCGCGTGTTGGCAAGCTCCAGGTTGGCGTTGTTGATGTCGGCCTGTCGCTTCTGGTTGGCAAGCCGCTGGTGCTCGGTGGCAAGTCGCTGGTTCTCGTAGTCGATAGCCATGTTTGCCAGGCGCACGTCCATCGTGTTGGAGTAGCTGTTGTTCACGGTGTCCTCTATCTGTATGCGGTGGTGGTAGAAACGTTCCTGGCGCGAAGCCACCATTTTGTAGTCGCCGTACTTGCGCACAAGCTCCGTCCAGAGCAGGTCCTTGTGGCGGCTGAAGAGGCTGTCGGGTATTGATGCAATGAAGCCATCGGCGTCCTCAAAGCGGTTTTCGCTCATGGCTTTCATGGCGAGCAGCTCTATCTCCGAGGCGTCGCGGGTGTCGGGATGCAGTATGCCCACACGCCGCTCCATCTCGGCGTAGTACTTTCTGAAGAGGTCGTACTTGCCGCTCATGTAGGCAGCCACGCAGATGTTGCGCAGCAGGTGCATCATGGTCATGCGGCTCTTCGCCTTGGGGTAGCCTTCGAGCGAGTAGCGCAGCACGTCGTCGTAGCACATCAACTCCTCGTAGCACTCGGATATCCTGCAGATGATTGTCGTCATGTCCTGGTCGGGCAGGTATTGCGTGCCGAACTCAAGGGCTTGCTTGAAGGCGTTGATGGCCATGCCAAACTCCATTCTTGCATAGTGTATCTTGCCCATGTTGTTGAAGCCGTTGAATATTCCGTAGGTGTGGTGGTGCTTGCGAGCGTATTCCACCATGTGCTCGGTGTATTCGAGTGCCTCCATCGACTCCTTTTTATGCAGCAGGAACTGCACCTTTAGCGTGGAGGCATGGTAGAAGTATTGCAGGTAGCCGTTCTTGAGCGAAATGCTCTGCAGGGCAGCCACAGCCTTGTCGAGTTCCTTACGGTCGCCGCGGTACTGACAGTAGACGACGGGAGTAATCAAGGCAATGCACTGTGCCTTGCGGTCGCCCAGCTGCAGGGCTCGGTTGTACATCTCGGTCGACAGCGTGACACCGTCGGCGAAGTAGCGGCGGGCGTTTGCCTTTTGGTACATACGGTAGAGCTCGTCGTTTATCTTGTAGGGGTTGTTCTGGGCGAGTGCACTGACATACAGCAGGATGAGGGCAGCGAGTGACAGCAGCCGCCGGAGGAAGACTTTTGCCCTTTCAGGGCGCCCTCCTACCCGCATCCATCCCCCAGGGCGTTGCCCTGGGCTATGCACTTTTTGCCCCTTCGGGGCGCACTGCTTACTTTTCAACATAACTTACCATATACTTAACAGATTGATATGTAGTGGTGAGTCGTCTTTATGCTTTTATTACGAACACAAACCGCGAGCCATCCTTGTATGTCGTGTCGAGGTATATGCGGCCTCCGAGCAAGTCGGCTATGATGCGGCAGATGTGCAGACCGAGTCCCAGACCCTGCTTGAAGTTGTCGAGCTTGGTGAAGCTCTTGAATATCTCTTCAGCCTTGTCGGCAGGAATGCCGATGCCGGTGTCGGTCACGCTGAACGTTATCATTCCGGGGTTGGCGGTTGTGGAGCAGCCGAGCGTGATGGTGCCCTGCTCGGTGTTCTTCTCGGCGTTGGCGAGCAGGTTGACGAGCACCTGCACCACTCGCTTCACGTCGGTGTGCACCACCTGGCTGTCGGCAACGTCGGTCTCCACGCGCATGAGCACTCCCTTGTTGCGGTGTACGCCTGTGGCAGACACAGCCTTGCGGCAAATCTCGCCGATGGTGGCGCTGCGGAACTGCAGGTTGTAGGTGCCGCTTTCGAGCTGTGCCGTGTCGAGCACGTCGCCCACGAGCATGAGCAGGTTCTCCGAGTTTGTGCGTATGCGCTCCCGGAAGTCGTCGCGCATCTCCTCGTCCATCTCGCCGTCGTCGTTGGCTATGAGTTCGGAGAATCCCACGATGGCGTTGAGCGGCGTTCTTATCTCGTGGCTCATGTTCTGGATGAACACCGTCTTCACGCGGTCGGCAGCCACTGCCTTCTCCTTAGCCACGATAAGTTCGTTGTTGTTGCGCTCCAGCGACTCGTTGGCGTTCTGGAGCCGTCGCATGAGTTTGCGCCGGTTCCAGATGTACACGCCCACGGCGATGAGCACGAGTGTGCTTATGGCGAATGCCGACAGGAGCAGCGCGTCGTGGAGGCGCTTCTGCGCCTTCTCGGCGTTAAGCTCGTTGAGCAGCTTGTCGGCTTCAAGCTGCTTGTTGTCGCATGAGAGGCGCAGGAGGTCGGAAGCCGACTTGGCGCGCCGCAGTTCAAGCGACGAGTTGCGCAGTGTGAGCTGCGTGTTGGCAAGTTTGAGGTGGGTGTTTTTTAGTTCCGTTGACTGGCGCTCGGAGAGCAGCCGCTGGCGGTCCATCTCCAGCCGCTGGTTCTCGAACTCGAGTTTCTGGTTGATGAACCGGGAGTTCATCTCCATGAAGTTGTTGGAGCGCACGCTGTCCTGCTCCTTGATGCGCGAGCGGTAGAGCATGGTCTGCGCCTCGGTCATCTCCTTGTAGTCGCCAATCAGACGGTTATACTCAATCCACATGCGCACTTGGCGGCAGCCCTTATACGGGAAGGAGAGGATGTCTCTCTTGGCGGCGGCGTAGTCCTTGGTATAGAGTTCGTTTAAGATGGCCATCTCGCGCTCGTTCTGGTCGAGCGACTCGCCGCTGGGCTTTCTGACCAGGAGTTTGGCATACGCGTCGTAGTCTTTCTTGAACTCGTCGTATTTCTCAAGCATGAAGGCGGCGTAGGCAGAGCAGCGCAGCAGCCGCATCTGCGATTCCTTGGTCTGCGCGTAGCTCATGCCTTTCTTGGCATACGACAGCATGTCGTTGTAGCGGTAGAGTTCCTCGTAGCACTCCGAAATCTTGCGGAAGAGGGGCGCGATGTTCTGGTTGGGCAGCGACTCCTGCGCCACCTGTATTGCCTGGCGGTAGAAGTCGGCGGCGAGCCCTATCTCCATGCGCACCATGTGCACCATGCCGAGAGTGTTGAGACCGGAATAGATGCCGTAGAGGTGGTGGTTCTTCTTGGCGAACTCCTCCATGCTCTGGATGTAGGTGAGCGCCTCGTACATGCGGTGGCGGTTGAGCAGGTAGTTCACCTTGTTGCTCACGCCGAAGTAGAAGTACTGCTCTAAGTGGTATTGCAGCGCCTTGTCCTGCAATGCCTTCAACGACCGCTCAAACTCCTCGTCGTTGCGGATGGTGTAGTAGTAGAGCATCGGTATGGTGAGGGCGAGCACCTGCGCCTTGCGGTCGTTCATGGTGACAGCCCGGCGGTACATCTGCAGACCGAGGTCGCGGCCCTCGGGAGTTGTGCGGGTGCGGTAGGCCTGGTCGTAGAGCTGGTAGAGCTGGTCGTTGATCTTGAAGGGGTTGTTCTGCGCACTACATGGCATGACAACTGCCATGGCGGCAGCTATCAGAAGCAGTCGCCATGGCAGCGTTAGGGAATGATATATCGGGTGTAGATATTTTGCCATGCTTTGTTGTTTAATGAATTATGGGGAATTAAATCCATGCGGAATTACCCCCCCCGATTGGTTTTTCTTTGGGATGCCATGGGGCGAGGGCGCCCCATGCTCCCGGTTGTTCGGGGGTCATGCTCCCGGTTATGCCGGGGGCGAGGGCGCCCCCGCTCCCAGTTAGGCGTCGGCAGCCTTGAGGAGTTCCTTGAGGCGCATGCGCAGTTGCGGCATGCACACCGGCTTCGACATGTAGGCATCCATGCCTGCGGCGAGGATCTTCTCCTCGTCGGCACTCGTGGCGTAGGCGGTGAGTGCGAGGATAGGAGTCTTCGGCGACTTCTTCTTAAGAATTGCCGATGCCTCGTAGCCGTCCATGATAGGCATGTTGATGTCCATGATGACGAGCTTCGGCTTGAACGTGTCGAATACCTCCACAGCCTCCTTGCCGTTCCATGCGTGCATGAGGTTGTACTCGCGCGAGAGGATGGCGCTGACGAGCTTGTAGTTGCTCTCGTTGTCCTCCGCCACGAGAATCTTTATCTTCTTGTCGTCGGGAGTCACGGTGTGGGCGATTGACTGCACCGGCTCCACTGGTTTCGGTTCCTCCACAACCACGGCAGGTTTCGGCTCCTCGTGGTGCTGCTGTGCCGGGTCGTAAGGAATGGTGAAGTAGAACTGTGAGCCCTTGCCCAGTTCCGACTCAGCCCATATCTTGCCGCCGAAGCGCGCCACGATGCTCTTGCAGATACTCAGTCCGAGACCGTTGCCCTTGATGAAGGCGTTGAGCTTCACGAAGCGGTCGAAGATGTCGTTGATGTGCTTCGGGTCGATGCCCACGCCCGTGTCCTTGACGTAGAACTCAAGCATCTTGCCCTTCAGCGCGTAGCCCATGGTGATGGATCCGCTGTCGGTGTACTTTATGGCGTTGGTCACGAGGTTGGTGACCACCTGCACCAGTCGGTTGTGGTCGAGATGGAGCGTGCACTTCGGCAGTCCCAGCTCGCAGTGCATCGTGACCGGCTTCTCGGGGTCGAGGCGCAGGCACAGCGACTCCTCGGTTTCCTTCATTACGGTGTTGAGGTCGAAGTCGTTGTCGATGAACTCCATAGTGCCCGCCTCAATCTTCGAGAGGTCGAGAATGTCGTTGACGAGCTGGAGCAGCTGTCCGCTGTTAGCCTGGATGATGCGTGAGTATTCCTCCTGTTCCTCCTTGGTCTCTGCGCCGCAGAGCAGTTCGGAAAATCCCACGATGGCGTTGAGCGGGGTGCGTATCTCGTGGCTCATGTTGGCGAGGAAAGCCGACTTGAGGCTGTTGAGCTCCTCTGCCTTCTTCTTAGCCTCGGTGAGCACCTTTTCCATGTTCTTGCGCTTGGTGACGAGCTGAATGGAGCCTTCGAGCGTGACGGGGCGTCCCTTGGAGTCGCGGTCGCCCACTACTACGCGCACCTCATACCACTCGGTCTTCATGCCTTCGCCGCGGTCTTCCTCACACTCCATGTCAAACTTCACGCGCTTCACCTTGCCGTCGCGCAGCTCGTCGAGCTGGCGGCGCAGTTCCTTGCAGTTATCCTCGCCGAACTTGCCGAACAGCTCGTCGCCGCTCACGGTGATGTTCTTGAGGTTGTGCTCATGCGCGTCGTTCTTGTCGAGCTGCAGGCATGTGATGAGCTGCGTCTCGACATACATCTTGACAGGTGTGATGTGGCTTATCTCAAGAGCCAGCTCCATCTGTCGGCGCAGTCCGCCGAGAGCCTCCTGCGCCTTGTGCAGGTTAGAGCTGTCGATGAGGAAGTACTCCACGAAGTTAGTGCCCGGGCGCAGCTTTGCCACACAGTCGTAGTAGACCCCCGTCTCCGACTCCAGGTACTGGAAGTTGACGGGAGTGCCGAGCTGGCGCGCCGAGTTGGCGGCGCCGAGGAAGTAGGGCTGTCCGCCGGGGAAGAAGTCGCTGCTGTATCTGCCCACTGGCGACACGCCTCCGGGCGTGAAGTCAAGGCAGCGCTTGTTGCACTTGCATATCTTCAGGTCGACGACATTTCCGTTGTCGTCGAGCACCATTTCTTCAAGGTAGTAGAGAGCCGGCATAGTGTCGATAAGGTTTTCGACATTGCTGTCGGCAACGCTTTCTGCCACTTTCTTCGCGCGTCGGAATGCAAAGTGGTAGATAAGGATACAAACGATGACCACTATCAGTGGCAAAAGGACATTGTAAAGAACCATAGCTATCATATTTGTAAAAGGATTTGGAATTGACATGTGCCGTCGTCGCCACGGTCGCAGACCACGGCTCCGTTCATCTTTGATGCGATTTCAAGGGCTATCTCCACACGCATGTCGGTGTTGGCAGGATCCTCGTCCTGCATCTTGGTGGCAATGACGATGCTTGTCAGTCCGCCGTCGACGGCGGCTGTCACCTGAATATCGCCCGCGCTCATGCGGCATGCGTATGACATAAGGTTAGTGAGAACGGCACGGAACAGCGCCGGGTCGGCACTCACGCTCGTGTCGTCGGACATGTGGATTGTCCACTTCACGCCGCGCGCCTCTGTAGCCGGCTTAATGAGGTTGATAACCTCCGAGAGTGTGTCGTTTACGGATATCTTTGCGTTGCGCACGTAGTAGTTTTGCATACGGCGCACGGTCCAGTCGATGAGTCCCTGTGCTGTGTGGTCGGTGACGTTGAGCAGGTCGTCGTTCACGAGGTCTACGGGCACGCAGAGCGCCATCTCGGTGAGCATACGCGAGAACTGGTCCTGCTTCTGGCACGCCACGAAAGCGAGCAGGCGCATCATGCCGTCGTAGTTGGCAGCCGATGCCGACGACGCAGCCTCCTCCTCATGCTCCTTGCGGTTGGCCTCGGCGAGCGAGATCTGGTTCTGGATGCTTGAGATGAGACGGTCCTGCACGAAAGGCTTCGTGACGAACTCGTTGGCTCCAGCCTCCATGCCCTCCTTTATGTCGGAGTCGGAGTTGAGTGCCGAGAGCATAATGATAGGAATGTCGCGGGTCTTTGGGTTGGCACGCACGGCGCGCGTGGTCTCGAAGCCGTTCATGTTGGGCATGAGTATGTCCATGAGTATGCAGTCGGGGCGCTCGTGAGCCATAATGTCGAGCGCCTGCTGTCCGCTGTTGGCGCTTATAACGTGGAACTTCTGCTTGGCGAGCATACCTTTCACCAGGAGCACGTTCACAGGAACGTCGTCGACAACAAGGACGGTATTCTTAGAATTGTCTATAGCCATAACTATCTTTTTTTTGTTCTTAGGTAGAGATGTGTTTACAGTCAGTATTCGAAATCTTGGTCTATCATCTTGCAAAGTTAATCAAAATAATTGTTATAGCTCAATTTTTTGCGTGGCATTTATAATAAATGTCGTAATTTTGCATGACAATACATCTTATTATTAATAAAAACACGATACTTATGAAAATAGGACAATACACCGACGATGCCGTGCAACTGCTCCGCCGGCTCATCGCCACGCCGTCGACAAGCCGCGACGAGGGCAAGGCTGCCGACATCATGGAGGAAGAGATACGCCGGCTGGGGTTTGAGGCGAAGCGCGAGGCTAACAACGTGTGGGCACTGGCGCCCGGCTTCTCGCCCGACCGCCCCACCCTGCTGCTGAACGCCCACATCGACACCGTGCGCCCCGTGGCGTCGTGGACGCGCGACCCCTACTCGCCCGACATCGTCGACGGCACGCTCTACGGACTTGGCTCCAACGACTGCGGCGGCGGGCTCGTGGCTCTGCTCCAGGCGTTCCGACTGCTTGCCGGGCGCAGCGACATAGGCTACAACCTCGTCTACCTGGCGTCGGCTGAGGAGGAGGTGTCGGGCAAGGACGGCTTCAGCCGCGCCCTGCCGCTGCTGCCCCACATCGACGTGGCGATAGTGGGCGAGCCGACGGGGATGCAGCCCGCCGTGGCTGAGAAGGGACTCATGGTGCTCGACCTGACCGCCCACGGCAAGAGCGGACACGCGGCGCGCGGCGAGGGTGTCAACGCCCTGTACAAGATGCTCGACGACCTTGTGTGGATTCGCGACTACCGCTTCAAGCGCGTCAGCGAGCACCTTGGACCGACGGTGATGAACGCCACGGTCATCAACGCCGGCACGCAGCACAACGTGGTGCCCGACGTGTGCCGCGCTATCGTGGACGTGCGCACCAACGAGCTTTACACCAACGAGGAGGTGCACGACTTCATATGCCGGCATGTGGCGTGCGAATGTAGGGCACGCTCCTTCCGGCTCCACTCCTCGCGCATCAGCATGGACCATCCGTTGGTGAAGCGGCTCGTGGCGATGGGCAAGAAGCCGTTCGGGTCGCCTACGCTGAGCGACCAGGCGCTGATGCCGTGGGAGTCGCTGAAGCTCGGACCGGGCGAGTCGTCGCGTTCACACTCTGCCGACGAGTTCATTCGTGTGGCGGAGATTGAGGACGCCATAAGGACGTATGTGGAGCTGATTGGGGAGAATTAAGCCAAAAACGTGGCGGAGGCAATAAACGTGGCGGAGGTCATAAACGTGGCGGAGGTCATAAACGTAGCGGAGGCAATAAACGTGGCGGAGGTCTCCGGCCTCCGCAGCACCCTTAAATAGTAATCTTTTATGTCAACAGATTGGCAACAACTGGATGCTGCGGAGGCCGGAGACCTCCGCCACGGATAAGGCAAACCAATATAATCAAAAATAATAAAGAAGAAAAATGGAAGAGAAAATGAAAGAATTCATGCGCCGCGCCATCTGGCTCTCGGAGCAGAGCGTGCGCAACGGAGGCGGCCCGTTCGGTGCCGTCATTGTGAAGGATGGCGAGATTATAGCCGAGGCGTCAAACAGCGTGACCATCGACAACGACCCTACAGCCCATGCCGAGGTGAACTGCATACGCCACGCCACGCGCCGACTCGCCACCTTCGACCTCTCCGGCTGCGACATCTACACGTCGTGCGAGCCGTGCCCGATGTGTCTCGGCGCCATCTACTGGGCACACCTCGACCACATCTACTATGCCAACGACCGCAAGGACGCTGCCGCCATAGGCTTCGACGACGACTTCATCTACCAGGAAATCGCACTTCCGCCCGCCAAACGGCACAAGACGATGGAGCGACTGCTTGGCTCAGAGGCCATAGGAGCGTTCAAAATGTGGGAACAAAATACCGAGAAAACGGAGTACTAAAACACAATGGCAATTACCATTGTCATGTAACCGGGTTACCATTGCTTTGTAAACAAATTACCGTTGCTTTGTAATGACGCTACAATTATTCCGTAACAGCATTACAAAACAACGGTATTAAGAAACTCATTTATTCTTTTTCCTCCACGAAGTCGACATATTCGCCCTCGTCCTTTGAGAAAATCTTGCGGTTGGCTTCACGCGGCGAACGCTGGTCGTAGAGTTCTTCGTTGACGAACGAAGAGTTGTCGTCGGATGTAGATGACGACGATGGGCGACGCGACTGCGACGTGCTGCCTTGCGCCGCACGCTGTCCGTCCTGCTGGCGTGCGCCTCCCATGCCTTGCGCCGACGAGCCAAACATGCGCACCACGCGGCGCACGCGCATATACAAATAAACTATCACGCCGATGATGAACACTGCCACCATCAGCGCTACAAGGAATATCGATTTCAGAAAGAGTCCGAATATTGCCATAACACTTTTGCTTTGGTTTTCTAAAAATGTGAATAATTGTTCGCTATGTGTATATGGACAAACACTGTGCCACTTTTATTTTCCTGCCTTGCGGGTTATCAAATCGTCGATAACGGAGATTATGAAGTAGAAGGTGATAATCACCCAGAAACTCTCAAGGATGCCGAGCAGGAGTATCATAGCGGCTGAGAAGACGATGAACGAGTAGCGAAGCTCGTTGCCCTTCCATCCCCACTGCTTGAACTTGAGCGCAAACATCGGGATTTCCGACACCATCAGCCATGAGCTGACGCATATCATGATGAGCACTGCAAGCGTCATCCACAACGACGACTCAATGATGTCGGCCTGCGAGATGAGCAGCGAGCCCCAGAAGAGGGCGTTGGCTGGCGTTGGCAGACCGATGAACGAGGTGGTCTGACGGGTGTCGAGGTTGAACTTGGCAAGGCGCAATGCCGAGAAAGCTGCCATCACGAAGGCGAAGAACGGCACGTAGTCTGCCACGGCGCCAAGGAACGACGGGTATTCCACCACCATCAGCTCGGCAAACACCATTGCAGCCGGAGCGACACCGAACGTCACATCGTCGGCAAGCGAGTCGAGCTCCTTGCCTATCGGCGAGCTTACGCCGAGCAAGCGGGCGCTCATGCCGTCGAAGAAGTCGAACACCGCGCCCACGATTATCCAAAGCAGGGCAGTCTTCGGGTCGCCGACAATGGCAAACACTGTGGCGATGCAACCCGAAACGAGATTGCCACATGTGAGGGTGTTGGGGATATTACGAGTGATAAAGTTTGACATAGCTTAAACATTAAAGATTTGCCGTAGACGGAACGCCAGACTCCTGTCTGGCGACATTTTTATGGTTTAGCGCCGGAAGCGGAACGCCAGACTCCTGTCTGGCGGCTTATTATGGTTTGGCGTCGGAAGCGGAACGCCAGACTCCTGTCTGGCGGCTTATTATGGTTTAGCGTCGGAAGCGGAACGCCAGACTCCTGTCTGGCGGCTTATTATGGTTTAGCGTCGGACGGGAGTCCGACGTTCCGGGGTTACTTCAAGCGGGCAATAACGGTCTGGTCGCCGGTGGTTGCCTGTCCCATTTTCACGCAGATTTCGGTGCCGAGCGGCAGGTACACGTCCACACGTGAGCCGAACTTGATGAAGCCCAGGTGCTCGTCGATGTAGCACTCCTCGCCCTCCTTGGCGTAGGTCACGATGCGTCGCGCCACGGCTCCGGCTATCTGGCGGCACAGGATGTCGGTGCCCTCGGGAGTGGTAATCACCACGTCGGCATGTTCGTTCTCCTCGCTCGCCTTCGGCAGCCAAGCCTTGTGGTAGTTGCCGTTGTGGTGGGCAACAACCTTCACCTTGCCGTCAACGGGGAACCAGTTGGCATGGACGTTGAAGAGGCTCATGAAAATGCTGACCATGATGCGTCGCTCGTGGAAATAAGTGTCCTCGTCGACCTCCTCAATCACGACAATCCTGCCGTCGGCAGGAGCCACGACCACCTTGTCGGTCTCCTCACTCGGGAAATAGCGCACTGGGCAACGGAAGAAGTTTATCACGATGCAGTACACCACGCCGAACACCACCGTGAAGCACCAGAACGGCGCCTTGTTGTCGCAGAAGCGCCAGAGGAGCAATGCTATGGCGGCTATGGCTATGAAGCCGTAGACAAGAGTGTCGGTACCCTCGCGGTGAAGACGTATTTTCTTGAGTTTCTTTATTCTTTTGATCATTGTTGATTTGTTGGGGTTAGGCCGTATTGGTTTGTTGTTTACTATCGCTACAAGTGCCTGGGCAATGTGTGCCTACAAGTCGAAGGGGATTGCACGGACACAGTTCATCCGTGCAAAGGTAGCGGTTTTTTACGAATTCGACAAATTTTTTAATGTTTCTTCACTGCAAGGCATATAAAATATGATGATTGTAAAGTTTCATGTTCGTATATTAGATATTATGTGTAACTTTGTAGCATCAAATCAAAAATAAGTTTTTCGCCATTATGGAAGATTTCATTCACCTACACGTCCACACGTATTATTCTATTCTCGACGGACAGTCACCCGTGCAGAAGCTTGTCGACAAGGCCATAGCCAACGGTATGCGCGGCATGGCAATCACCGACCACGGCAACATGTTCGGAGTGAAGGAGCTGTACAACTACTGCAACAAGGTAAACGGCAAGCTCAAGGACGAGGGCAAGGAACCTTTCAAGCCCATCTTCGGATGCGAGATGTACGTGGCTCACCGCAAGAAGTCGGACCGCGTGAAGGAGAAGGGCGACATGGGCGGCTACCACCTCATCGTGCTCGCCAAGAACTACCATGGCTACAAGAACCTCATAAAGCTCGTGTCCCGCGCATGGGTCGACGGCTACTACATGCGACCGCGTACCGACCGCGAGGACTTGGAGAAGTATCACGAGGACCTCATCGTCTGCTCGGCATGTATCGCCGGCGAGGTGCCGGCAAAAATCCTGAAGGGCGACATGGCTGGGGCGCGCGAGGCGATAGAATGGTACAAGCGCGTGTTCGGCGACGACTACTACCTTGAGCTGCAACGCCACGAGGTGAAAGACCCCCACCAGCGCGCCAACCGCGAGACGTTTCCCCTGCAGCAGCGCGCCAACAAGGAGCTCATAAAGCTCGCCAAGGAATATGGCATAAAGCTCGTGTGCACCAACGACTGCCACTTCGTGGACCAGGACAACGCCGAGGCGCACGACCACCTGCTCTGCCTCGCCACTGGCAAGGACCTCGACGACCCCAACCGCATGCTCTACTCCAAGCAGGAGTGGTTCAAGACGCGCGAGGAGATGAACGAGATATTCTCAGACGTGCCCGAGGCACTGTCGAACACACTGGAGATATTGGACAAGGTGGAGTTCTACTCCATCGACCACCCGCCTATCATGCCGTTCTTCCCCATTCCGGCGGAGTTCGGCACCGAGGAGGACACGCGCAAGCGCATCTCGCCCGAGGAGCTGTTCCGCGAGTTCACCACCGACGAGAACGGCAACGACATCATGTCGCACGAGGAGGCGGAGAAGAAGATTAAGAAACTCGGCGGCATCGACAAGCTCTACCGCATCAAGTTCGAGGCCGACTACCTATCAAAGCTTGCCTACGACGGCGCGAAGCGTCTATATGGCGACCCGCTGCCCGACGACGTGCACGAGCGAGTGAAGTTTGAGCTGCACATCATGAAGACCATGGGTTTCCCGGGCTACTTCCTCATCGTGCAAGACTTCATCAACTCGGCGCGCGACGAGTTGGGCGTGATGGTGGGCCCTGGACGTGGCTCGGCTGCCGGTTCGGTGGTGGCATACTGCCTGGGCATAACCAAGATTGACCCTATAAAGTATGACCTGCTGTTCGAACGTTTCCTGAACCCCGACCGTATATCACTCCCTGATATCGATACCGACTTCGACGACGACGGCCGCGGAAAGGTCTTGGAATGGGTTGAGGACAAATACGGCCACGACAAGGTGGCACACATTATTACATACGGCACCATGGCGACGAAGAACTCCATCAAGGACGTCGCCAGAGTGGAGAAGCTGCCGCTCGACGTGAGCAACCGCCTGTGCAAGGCTATTCCCGACAAGCTGCCCGACGGACTGAAGATGAACCTGCCCAACGCCATCAAGTGCGTGCCCGAGCTGCGCGACGCCGAGGCGAGTGCCAACCCGCTGCTCGCCAACACCATAAAATACGCCAAGATGCTTGAGGGCACCGTGCGCGGAACGGGCATCCACGCCTGCGGCACCATCATCTGCCGCGACGCCATATCAGACTGGGTGCCGGTGTCGACAGCCGAGGACAAGAGCGACCCGGGACACAAGCTGCTCGCCACACAGTACGACGGCCACGTGATTGAGGAGACGGGACTCATCAAGATGGACTTCCTCGGACTCTCCACCTTATCTATTATGAAGGAGACAGTGGAGAACATCAAGCTCACGCGCGGATTCACGCTCGACCTCGACAAGATTCCCATCGATGACGAGATGACCTACAAGCTCTACCAAGAGGGACGCACCATCGGAACCTTCCAGTTTGAGTCGGCAGGTATGCAGAAGTATCTGCGCGAACTGAAGCCTACCGTCTTCGAGGACCTCATCGCCATGAACGCCCTCTACCGTCCGGGACCTATGGACTACATACCGTCGTTCATCGCCCGAAAGAACGGCAAGGAGGAGATAAAGTACGACATCCCGTGCATGGAGAAGTATCTGAAGGACACCTACGGCATCACCGTCTACCAGGAGCAGGTGATGCTCCTGTCACGACAGCTTGCCAACTTCACCCGAGGCGAGTCCGACGCGCTGCGTAAGGCCATGGGTAAGAAGAAGAAAGCCATCGTAGACGCCATGAAGCCTAAGTTCATCGAGGGCGGCAAGAAGAACGGCCACGACCCAAAGGTGCTAGAGAAGATTTGGGCGGACTGGGAGAAGTTCGCGTCGTATGCCTTCAACAAGTCGCACGCCACGTGCTACTCGTGGGTGGCCTACCAGACGGCTTACCTCAAGGCGCACTACCCTGCCGAGTTCATGGCTGGCAACATGAGCCGATGCATCAACGACATAACGAAAATCACGAAACTCATGTCGGAGTGCCAGGCAATGGGCATACCGTGCCTCGGGCCCGACGTGAACGAAAGCCAGCGCAAGTTCTCAGCCAACAAGAAGGGCGAGGTGCGCTTCGGACTGTCAGCCATCAAGGGCATGGGCGACGCTGCCGCCCAAAACATCATCGCCGAGCGCGAGAAAAACGGCCCCTACAAGGACATCTTCGACTTCGTGCAGCGCGTAAACCTGTCGGCAGTCAACCGCAAGGCTATGGAGTCGCTTGCGCTGAGCGGCGGCTTCGACTCGTTCGGCATCAAGCGCGAGCAGTACTTCGGCAAGAACACCAAGGGCGACACGTTCGTGGAGACGCTTCTGCGCTATGGCCAGGTGTACCAGACGGAGCAGTCGTCGATGCAGAACTCGCTGTTCGGCGACATGGGCGGCGTGGAGATTACCACTCCCCCGGTGCCCGACACTGAGCCGTGGAGCACCATGGAGCTGCTCAAGAAGGAGCGCGAGCTCGTGGGCATATACCTCTCGGCGCATCCACTGGACGACTATGCCGTGGTGCTCAACCACATGTGCAACCTCAAATGTTCGCAGGTGGGACGCGAGATGGACAAGAAGGAACTGGCGAAATATGAGGAGCTGTCGTTCGGAGGCATCGTCACGGCAGTGTCGGCACGGTGGACGAAGACCAACAAGCCGTTCGGCATCGTGACGATAGAGGACTTCGACGGCGCGGGCGAGCTGGCGCTCTTCGGCGAGGAGTGGACCAAGTGGCAGAGCATGTTGCAGGAGGAATATCCCGTATACATCACAGCACGCTGCCAGCAGCGCTTCCGCAACAACCCCGACGCCTACGACCTGGTGATAAAGAAGATTGAGTTTCTGAGCGACGTGAAGGACAAGTCTATCGACAAGTTCACCATCTACATCGACTCGACAATGTTCCGCGACTCGCGCATGACCGACCTTGAGACGATGCTCAGAAGCAACCCCGGACACGTGCCGCTCTACTTCAACATCCACGACATAGAGCACAATACAAATATAGAAATGTATAGCCGCAACGTGGCGGTGGACGTGAACAAGAAACTGCTCAACTATCTCGACGACATGAACAAGCAGACCGACGAGCAACAGAGCGTGCGCTACGCCATAAACTAACCGGGAGATGTCGAGCTCCCGCTCGACATACAACCAAGCGACTTGTGTCGAGCAGGAGCTCGACACCCCCTAAATTTGGCACGCAATTTGATATAAATTATTCATTAACAACATATTTAAAAACAGGAAACAATGGAAGTAAAAATCACAACCGAGAACATTGAAGAGTACAAGAATGGCGCTCTGCCATTGGTAGTTGACCTTTGGGCTACATGGTGCGGTCCGTGCCGCATGATTGCCCCTATCGTGTCAAAACTCGCCGAGGAATACGACGGCAAGATCGTTGTAGGCAAGTGCGACGTTGAGGAGAACGACGACGTGGCCATGGAGTACCGCGTGCGCAACATCCCGACACTGCTCTTCTTCAAGGGTGGCGAACTCGTTGGCAAGCACGTTGGCGCTATCACAGAGGGCGACCTGAAGAAGAAGTTCGAGGAACTTCTGTAATATATAATATGAGGTCGAGCGTGACGCTCGACCTCATATATTTTATTTCACAACGAAAATCAGAGTTTTTATATTATTTTTCTTTCCATTCCACAATAATAATATAAAAACAGCGTTATAAATACGTGTTTAAACGCTATAGAATAATAATAACATCGATGCTTACGCTTGTCTCGCTCGCGAGCCACGCGCAGTACGACGTGTCCTTCAGTCACTACTTCGACATGGAGCCGTCGTTCAACGCGGCTGCCGTAGGCAAGGACTCGAAGCTCAATGTGGCAGCGGCATACGCCATGGACCTGGCAGGATTCAAGCACAATCCGCAAACCATGTATGCCGGTGCCGACATGCCGTTTGTATTTGCCAAGTCGTATCACGGCGCCGGCATCCAGTTCATGAACGACAAGATTGGTCTGTTCACCCACCAGCGGCTTGCCCTGCAATATGCCTTCAAGACGAAGCTGTTCGGCGGCAGACTGTCAACGGGTGTGTCGGTGGGACTTCTCAGCGAGAGTTTCGACGGCACCAAACTCGACCTCGACGACTCCAGCGACCCGGCTTTCACATCGTCGAAACTCGACGGCAACTCCATCGACCTCGGCGTAGGACTGTACTACACCCACGGGGCATGGTACGCCGGACTGTCGGCGCAGCACCTCAACTCGCCACTCATAAAGCTCGGCGAGCGCAACGAGCTGCAAGTGGACGCCACCTACTACGCCACCGGCGGCTACACCATCAAGCTCCGCAACCCATTCCTCACCATCAAGCCATCGTTTCTCGTGCGCACCGACGGCGTAGCATGGCGCGGCGACATCAGCGGACGGCTCATCTACACCAACGACAAGAAGATGATGTATGTGGGCGCAAGCTACTCGCCCACCAACTCCGTCACCGTTCTCATCGGCGGCAACGTGCACGGCATCATCATGGGCTACTCCTACGAGATGTACACATCGGCTATAAACCCTGGCAACGGCAGCCACGAAATATACATAGGCTACCAAATGGACCTCAACCTCACCAAGAAAGGCAAGAACCTGCACAAGAGTGTCCGCACACTATAAGGCTTAGAATTTTTAATAAAACCAATATAGATGAAAACAAGAAAAAGCATATTTTTATTAGGCATCATGTCAATCGCCATGATGCTCACCGGCTGTTTCGGCGGCAAGGCGGCTTCGTCGGCTGGACGAGGCGGCGAGGTTGTCGGCGTAGGCGGACGCTCGTTTGTAGAGCCTACCCCATACGGCATGGTGAAGGTGAACCGCGGCTACCTGCACATGGGCATCGACAAGCAGGACTCGCTGTGGGGCAAGCAGACTCCAGTGAAGGACGTGTCGGTGGACGGCTTCTGGATGGACGAGACCGAGGTGACCAACTCTGAGTACAAGCAGTTTGTCACATGGGTGCGCGACAGCATCATCCGCACACGACTCGCCGACCCGCAATACGGCGGCGACGAGACCTACATGATTACAGAGGACAAGAACGGCGACCCCGTCACTCCACACCTCAACTGGAAGAAACCTCTGCCGCGCAAACCCAACGAGGACGAGCAGCGCGCCATCGAGAGCGTGTACACACGCAATCCTATCACAGGCGAGAAGATGCTCGACTACCGACAGATGAACTACCGCTACGAGGTGTACGACTACACTGCCGCCGCACTGCGACGCAACCGCCTGAACCCCGAGGAGCGCAACCTCAACACCGATGTCACCGTAAACCCCGACGAGGAGGTTATGATTTCAAAGGACACCGCCTACATCGACGACGAGGGACGCGTGGTGCGCGAAACCATCAACCGACAGCTGAGCGGTCCGTGGGACTTCCTCAACACATACATCGTGAATGTCTACCCCGACACTACATGCTGGGTGAACGACTTCCAGAACGCAGAAAACGAGACTTACCTGCGCAACTACTACTCCAACCCCGCCTACAACGACTATCCTGTAGTTGGCGTGACATGGGAGCAAGCAAACGCCTTCTGCGCATGGCGCACCGACTACCTGCTGAAGGGTCTCGGTCCGGAGGCACGCTACGTGCAGCGCTACCGTCTGCCGACCGAGGCAGAATGGGAGTATGCCGCACGCGGAAAGTCGGGAGCCGAGTTCCCGTGGGAGGACAAGAGCGTGAAGAGCGGCGACGGCTGCTTCTTCGCCAACTTCAAGCCCGACCGCGGCAACTACACCAAGGACGGCAACCTCATCACGTCGAAGGTGGGCATCTACGGAGCCAACTCCAACGGACTCTTCGACATGGCTGGCAACGTGGCTGAGTGGACAAGCACCGTTTACACCGAGGCTGGCGTGGAGGCAATGAACGACCTCAACCCGACACTCGAATACAACGCCGCCAAGGAAGACCCCTACCGACTGAAGAAGAAGAGCGTGCGCGGAGGCTCATGGAAAGACCCCGAGTCGTTCATCCGCTCGGCATGGCGCACATGGGAATACCAAAACCAGCCACGCTGCTACATCGGTTTCCGATGCGTGCGCAGTCTGGCAAGCACCTCAAGCACTAAAAGCAAAGGCAAAAAGGGAAAGAAATAACCGGAACGGCGGACTCCCGTCCGCCGCCTAACCACAAAGGGCAATCATGGAACGGCGGACTCCCGTCCGCCGAAAAGCTTAATAAAACCAATCAAATAATGATTCTACAACAATGACAGTTTACAGCAAGTTCAACATAGTCTATCATCTGCAAAAGTGGATGGATAGTGTTCCCGGCCAGACGTTCCTCAACTACGCCTACAGTTGGGGCGCATCAGTCGTTATTCTCGGAACCCTCTTCAAGCTCACCCACCTCCCGGGCGCCAACTTCATGCTGTTCGCCGGAATGGGCACCGAGGTGTTCGTGTTCTTCCTCTCGGCATTCGACCGCCCGTTTGACAAGACGCAGGACGGCAAGGACCTGCCCAAGCACATCGACGAGGAGGAAATCGACCGCGAGGAGCAGGTGGCAGAGGCAGAATACAACGCCGAACGCCACAACGAGGCTTACATGCCGGGCAACAACGCTGGCGGCAACGTGGGCGGCACTATCATAATAGGTGGCGCACCGCAGAGCGGCGCAGCAGTTGCCAGCGCAAAAGAAGGCACTACTGGCGTTGCTGGTAATGCAGGAGTCATCGGCAATGCTGGAACAACAGTCGATGCCGCAGCCGCAGCCAGTGCAGCAGCCAATATCGCTGCAAGCAACGAGGTGGCATCGCAGCTTGCCGACGCACAGTCGGCTTACCTCGAACAGCTCAAGAGCCTGACCGAGACACTGCAGAAAGTGTCGGAGCAGAGCAGCCGACTCACACGCGACAGCGAGGAGATGGAAAACCTCAACCGCACGCTCACCGGCATATGCAAGGTATACGAGATGCAGCTTAAAGGCGCCAGCCAGCAGATTGGCACCATCGACAAAATCAACGACCAGAGCCGCAAGATGGCTCAGCAGATTGAACAGCTCAACAGCATCTATGCCCGCATGATCGAGGCAATGACGATTAACATGAAGGGGGCTGCCGTGCAGCCGTAATGCGATGGCAACATCCAAAATATTCTGAACATGGCAATAAAGAAAAGACCGGTCTCTCCACGCCAAAAGATGATCAACCTCATGTATGTGGTGCTCATGGCGATGCTCGCCCTGAACATTTCATCTGAGGTGCTCAACGGATTCTCGATTGTCGAGGAGAGCCTCAACCGCACCACCGCCAACTCGTCGAAGGAGAACGAGGTGCTGTATGGCAGCTTCGCCGACCAGATGAAGGCCAATCCCGCCAAGGTGAAGGAGTGGTTCGACAAGGCGACTGCCGTGAAGCGCATGAGCGACTCGCTGTACAACTACGCGCAGAACCTCAAGGAGATGATCGTGCGCGAGGCCGACGGCAAGAACGGCAATGTATACGATATAAAGAACAAGGATAACCTTGAGGCTGCAAGCCGCGTGATGCTCGCGCCAGGAACAGGACAGGGACGAAAACTGTTCAACGCCATCAACTCGTTCCGCGAACGCATCCTGACCATGGTGGGCGACCCTCACCAGCGCAGCATCATCGAGAGCAACCTCACCACCAAGCTACCAAAGAAAGCCCACACCATGGGCAAGAACTGGCAGGAATACATGTTTGAGGAGATGCCTGTGGCAGGAGCCGTGACGCTGCTGTCGAAACTGCAGAGCGACGTGCGCTATGCCGAGGGTGAAGTGCTCCACACACTCGTGTCGAACATCGACATGAAGGACATCCGCGTGAACAAGCTGTCGGCATTCGTCATCCCCGAGTCGCGCACCGTAATCAGCGGCGACCAGTTTTCGGCACAAATCGTGATGGCTGCAGTCGACACCACACAGCAACCTGAGATATATGTAGGCGGACAGCGCGTGAGCAACGGACTGTACCGCTTCACAGCCGGAGGCGTGGGCGAGCACCAGTTCGGCGGCTACATCACCATGCGCGACGGAGCCGGCAACACCATACGCCGCGACTTCACGCAGAAATATACTGTAGTGGCACCGAGCGCAACCGTGTCTGCCGACCTCATGAACGTGCTTTATGCCGGATATGACAACCCTATCAGCGTGAGCATACCTGGCGTGCCGCTCAATGCTGTGTCGGCATCAATGTCGGGCGGCTCGTTCCGCAGCATAGGCATGGGCAGATACATCGCCCGTCCGTCGGCAGTGGGCAGCGACGTCACCATCAACGTGGCATCCAACGACAACGGCAAGTCGCGTCAGATGGGCAAGTTCACGTTCCACGTGCGCAAGTTGCCCGACCCGGCAGCCTACATCAGCGTCGGCACCGACCGCTTCCGTGGCGGCGGACTCGCCAAGGCATCGCTCATGGGCGTGCAGGGCATCAAGGCTGCCATCGATGACGGCATACTCGACATTCAGTTCAAGGTGGTTGGCTTCGAGACGGTGTTCTTCGACAACATGGGCAACGCCGTGCCGATGGCAAGTAACGGAGCCAACTTCTCCGACCGACAGCGCGACACCTTCCGCAAGCTCTCGCGCAACAAGCGATTCTACATCTCGCACATCACAGCTGTGGGACCCGACGGCATCACGCGAAAGCTCAACGGCTCAATGGAAGTCATAGTAAAATAAAAAACAAAGAATAAAAAATGAAGAAATTACTGACAATATTGCTTGCCGCCCTCTTCTGTGCCGACATCGCCTCGGCACAGCCGGCGGCACGCCGCCGCGAGCAGGTGCAGCAGCAACAGCAGAAGGATCAGGGATTGAGCGTGCGCGCCCAGATATCCTTCCCAACGCAGAAGGCTATGGACGAGGACGTGGTGTGGCGACGCGACATCTACCGCGAGATATCGCTCACCGACGACGCCAACGCCGGACTCTACTATCCAGTGGAGCCGGTTGGCTCGCAGATGAACCTTTTCACCTACATCTTCAAGCTCGTGCTGCGACGCGCCATCCCTGCCTATGAATACCGTCTGGACGGCAACGAGGTGTTCAACGACGCGTCGAAGATAAACCTCAAGTCGTTTCTCGACAACTACCATATCTTCTACGAGCGTACCGACCGCGGCATACGCATCGACGACAGCGACATACCGTCGCGCGAGGTGACTGCCTACTACATAAAGGAGTCTACATATTTCGACGACCGTAACGCCGCCTTCCACACTAAGGTGCTCGCCTTGTGTCCTATCCTCAAGCGCGACGACGACTTCGGCGACGGCGGCACAAGCTATCCGCTCTTCTGGGTGAAATACGACGACCTCGCACCGTTCCTCACCAAGCAGACCATCATGACATCCAACCTCAACAATGCCGCCACAATGTCGATGGACGACTACTTCACGAAGAACCTATACAAGGGCAAGATATACAAGACCACCAACATGCTCGGCAAGACTCTCGCACAATACTGCCCCACCGACTCTGCAATGGCAAAGGAGCAGAAGCGCATTGAGAAGGAACTGACCGACTTTGAGCAGGACATCTGGGGCAAGCCCGAACCAAAGGACTCACTCGACAGCATAGCGAAGGTGGACAAGAAGGCGGCCCGCGCACTGGCAAAGAAGAACCGACGCGCAGGTGGCGGAGCCTCAACGTCGAAGACATCGACTACAAAGGTGAAGAAGACACGCCAGTCGGGTGGCTCATCGTCGGCATCGCCATCAGGAGCAGCACGTGTGACTGTTCGCCGCCAGAGGCATTAATATAAAACTAAACACAAAAAGGTATGAGAAAGATTTTCACTACAGCGGTAATCGCCGCATCAATGTTGTGCGCTGCCAACACAGCTGACGCACAGGTTAAGTTTGGTGTGAAAGGTGGTCTGAACGTCACCCACATGAGTTTCAGCGAAGACGTATTTGACACTGACAACCAGACAGGTTTCTTCATCGGTCCGACCGTGAAGTTCACCCTTCCTATCGTTGGCTTGGGCATCGACGCTTCGGCTCTCTACGACCAGCGCGAGGCAAAGCTGAAGTCTGGCGAGACTGACGTGGCAGACGCAAAGCTCAAGACACAGGCCATCAACATTCCTATCAACGTGCGCTATGGCGTAGGTCTCGGCTCACTGGCTAACATTTATGCCTTTGCAGGTCCGCAGTTCGGCTTCAATGTGGGCGACAAGAACCAGTCAATCCAGAAGGATGTAGCCGACTGGCGTCTCAAGTCTTCCAACTTCAGCGTGAACGTCGGTCTCGGTGCCACACTCCTTAGCCACCTCCAGATTACAGCCAACTACAACATCGCTTGTGGAAAAACAGGCAATGTCAAGATAACAGACTTGGCGGGCATCCACCAGGATGAAGCAGTAGGCGTACGTGGCCGCTCCAACGCATGGCAGATTGGATTGGCTTACTATTTCTAATACAAAAGAAATCAGACAAATAACAATAAAAAAGAGGTCAAGCGAAAATGAATTGCTTGGCCTCTTTTTTATATTCGTTTTAAACCGTTTTTATCTCTTTACGGCTTTCATCGTCTTTACTGTGCCGTCAGCATAAACCACTTTCTTGATGCTGATGCCAGTTGTAGGTTGCTGCACCATGCGTCCGCTGAGGTCGAAGTAGCTTACGCTCTTCACATCCTTGCCCTCGTCAGAGGCTGCGCTTATGCCTGTCGCAACATTCGAAGTGACGAGGTTCGACTCCAATCGCTTGTCACCGTCCACATAGAAAGCCTGTATGCCGACAGTCTGATAGTCGGGCACAAACAGATAGAGTGTGCGGTTGTCGTTAGAATCGGCAACGATGTCCATATAGTCAACCTGCGAGTAAGGAATATCGGTGACTGGCGTCTTCACGCTGAGATAATACTTAGGGTCAAGGGTCAGTTCCTTACCGTCAACATACACATTATAGAATATCTTGGCAGTGTTAAGCTCGTTGCCATCAGCATCGTAGGAAGGGATATGGAACTTCACACCTCCAAAGCCCCAATTAGGCTTATATTCGATGAGCAAGCTTATCTCCGGGTCGGCAGGAGCAGCCACTACAGTCTTTGCCGGCTCATAAGAATAATTCATCGCGTAACGTGTTGGGTCGAATAATCTCGTTCCCTGATTGTTGAACGCTGTATAGTCATCGTCCATATCCAGGTCGCCGTTGCTGTTTTCCGTTAAGGTAAGCTGTGGTTTCGGCACCCATTCTTCATCAGTAATCTGCACAGGCTGGAAATACACGTGACATCCATTCGCAGCGTCGATGCCAAGATACTGGTCTTGGTCAAATGTTATCTTGTTGCCGTCTCTCTTACCCTTTATCCAAGAGTCATAGCCATTAAAGCCCGAGAGATACACATCATTGCCATCCTCAACAAGTTCGGCATAAATGTTTTAAGAGTTATAAGATTTACTGACAAAGGTAAACAAAAACAAGCAAACACGATACAAATTGCATAAAAATTCGCACAAACAAAACGACATTAAAAGAAAAATAATCGTCAGCTTTATTTTGCGGAATGAATTATATAGGCTAATTTTGTATGTATGAACTACGTAGACGTCATTCTCCCCCTGCCTCTTGAAGGCACATTCACATATTCATTGCCTGAGTCGCTGGCGGCGCAGGTAAGGATGGGTGTGCGCGTGCTCGTTCCGCTCGGCAAGTCGAAGACCTACACGGCGATGGCAGTGCGCGTTCATGACAACAAACCCGAGTTCAAGACAAGGGACATCCTTCAAGTGATAGATGCCGAGCCTGTGATGCTTGAGCGGCAGATGAAGCTGTGGCAATGGATCTCGACATACTACATGTCGTCGCTCGGCGACGTGTTCAAGGCAGCCCTGCCAGCCGGACTGAAAGCCGAGGAGAACTACCGCCCGAAGACCGTGCGCTGCGTAACGCTGCCTGCCAACCTCCGCTCTGAGCAGTCGCTCCACCTTGTGCTGAACATCCTCTCGCGCGCCATGAAGCAGCAACAGACGTTCAACACATATCTTCAACTATCCCATTGGGACCAAATCGACGGTGAGCGCCAACCCGACCATATCCAGGAGATAGCCTGCGACGAGCTGCTGAATGCCGCCAACGCATCGGATGCCGTACTGCGCCAGCTCATCAACCGTAAGTTTCTTGAGGTCTACCACCGTGAGGTGGGGCGCATCGGAGGCGGTGGCGAATACCACCCCGAGAACATACAGCCACTCAGCGAGGCACAGCAGGACGCCATGAACCAGATAGGCGTGCAGTTTATGGGCAAGAACGTGGTGCTCTTGCACGGCGTGACGTCGAGCGGCAAGACTGAGATATACATCCACCTCATAAAGAAAGCCATCGACGAGGGCAAGCAGGTGCTCTACCTACTGCCCGAGATAGCGCTCACCGTGCAGATGACGCGCCGCCTGCAACACGTCTTCGGCTCCCGCCTTGGCATCTACCACTCCAAATACAGCGATGCCGAACGCGTGGAGATATGGAAGAAGCAGCTCTCCGACACTCCATACGACGTTATCCTCGGCGCGCGCTCGGCAGTCTTCCTGCCGTTCACGAGGCTCGGACTCGTAATCGTCGACGAGGAACACGAGACATCGTTCAAGCAGCAAGACCCAGCCCCGCGCTACCATGCGCGTTCGGCTGCCATCATGCTTGCCCGCATGTACGACAGGGCGAAAGTACTACTCGGCACCGCCACACCGTCAATGGAGAGCTACTACAACGCCTCCATCGGAAAGTATGGCTATGTGCAGCTCACCACGCGCTACCGCGATGTTGCCATGCCTGAGATACGCGTTGTTGACACCAAAGACCTCTACCGCCGCAAGATGATGCGGGGCGCATTCTCGCCCGACCTGCTTGAGGCCATGCGTGCTGCCCTGAAGGAAAAGAAGCAGATTATACTCTTCCAGAACCGCCGTGGCTTCGCGCCTATGGTGGAGTGCAAGGTGTGCGGATGGGTGCCGAAGTGCAAGAACTGCGACGTGTCGCTCACCTACCACCGCTCGATGAACCTGCTCACATGCCACTACTGTGGCTACACCTATCCCGTGCCCCACCAGTGTCCCAACTGTGAGAGCACCGAACTGCTCGGGCGCGGCTACGGCACCGAGAAGATAGAAGACCGCGTGCGCGAGCTTTTCCCCGAAGCGCGCATAGCCCGTATGGACCTCGACACCACACGGTCGCGCAACGCCTACTCGCGCATCATCAACGACTTCTCCAACGGCCGCACCGACATTCTCATCGGCACGCAGATGATTTCAAAGGGTCTCGACTTCGGCAACGTGAAGGTGGTGGGCATACTCAATGCCGACACCATGCTCAACTATCCCGACTTCCGCGCCTATGAGCACGCGTTCATGATGCTGTCGCAGGTGAGCGGACGCGCCGGACGGCGCGGCGAGCGCGGACTCGTGATACTACAGACCAAGAGTGCCGACCTGCCTGTCATCCACCAGGTGGTAACCAACGACTTCGCGTCGTTCTCGCGCGACCTGCTTGAAGAGCGGCGCATGTTCCACTATCCGCCCTACTACCACCTCGTCTACGTCTACCTGCGCTACAAGCATGAGCCTACGGTAGAGTCGGCAGCCATCGAGCTTGCCTCGCGACTGCGCCAGGTGTTCGGCGAGCGTGTGCTCGGACCCGACAAGCCAGCCGTGGCACGCGTGAAGACGGAGTCTATACGCAAGATTGTGCTCAAGCTTGAGCTTGGCATCGACCTCGCCCTCGCCCGCCGTTGCATGAAGGAGGCGCGCGCCGCCCTGATGCAGGACAAGCGCTACGCCGTTATGACCATATACTTTGATGTAGACCCGTTGTAATTTAAAATTTATAATTTACAATTTATAATTAAGATACAATTTATAATTAAGAATTGGGAATTCCCAATTCTTAATTCTTCAATACCACTCCTTCCTGCTTCTTTCCGTCCATCATTATCCTCAACGGCTTCGCGAAGCGCACCACGCGAACATGGTCGGTCTCCTCGACAGCCTCCATCTGGTCGAGCACGTCCTTGCGGAACAGCCCTTCGCCGCGGTTGGCATCCACCGTGAAGTAGCCCACGCCAAACGATGTCAAGTTTTGGAAGAAGTGTGTGCCTTGGCTCGGGTCGACGCGGTAGTTCTTGAGAGCCACCTCCACAATCACCCTTGCAGCCGATATGTGCGGCCACTTCACCGGGATTCCGAGCCACGGGTCGCTCGATCCCCACCGTCCGGGTCCGACGAGCACATAGTTCTTGCCCGCGTCAAGATATTGGCGGTTTATCTTCTCTATCTCCCTTGCAATCATCGGGTTGTCCGACGCCGTGAACGAGTCGTCGGTCTTGACATACACCACGTCGGTCACGTCGTCGGTGATGCCATGGCCGAGCGAGTTGTGCGAGCGTATGAGGCAGTCCTCATCGGGCACAGCCGCCACATCCTCGTCGAGCATCTGCTTGGAGTCAACAATAGGGCGTATCTGCAAGAGATAGAGGTTGCCCGTGCGGTCGTCGTTGAGGTTGCAGGCAAACTCAATCTCCACGGGACGGCGCATCGACTCAGCCCCATACTTCATCGACATCTGCAGCAGTTCCGGCAATGGGAACACCCCTTGCTGGAGCACCGCCGCGAAGGTAATCACCTTGCGTCCGCCGTCGTATATGCCGTCGCGTATCACCTGGTCGTAGGGGTCGTAGGTCGACGCGATGTAGTTGAGCGAATGGTCGCGCTCCGCCTCCTTCACCTTCAGGTTGAGTATGTTGAAGCCGTCGTCCACCTTGAAGTCGTTGCCTATGTGCTTGGTGTCGAGGGCATAGAAGCGGGTCTGCGTCTCGCGCAGCGCCGTCTCCATCTCGCTTGTCTGAAGCACCTGGTTGGGATGGTAAGGCGACACGCGCAGCGTCTGTCCGCCATCCACGATATACTTGCCCAGTCCGAGCGCAAGCGACGCGATGCCGTCCTCGGCACGCTCGTCGCCGATGGGATAGTAGTTGAGCGAGCGCAGCACACCCGAGATATTCGGATAGTAACGTCCGTCGTACTGCTTGCCCACCACCTCCTGCAGAATCACAGCCATCTTCTCCTGGTCAATCACGTTGCTCGTGGCAGCCATGTAAGCCTTCGAGTCCTTGTAGTATACCGACGCGTACACGCCCTTTATGGCGCACGCCAGCATCTCAAGCATGGCATACTTGTCGTCAAGATACGGAATCATGTAGGTGGAGTAGATGCCGGCAAAAGGCTGGTAGTGGGCATCCTCAAGCAGCGAGCTTGAGCGGATGGCTATCGGACTCTTCACCGCCTCGAAGAACGTGAAGAAGTCGGCTATCAGCGAGTCGGGCAACTGCGCGTGCAGGAAGTGTTGCAGGATTTCGTCGTCCGAGGCGTCGCTCAGCGCTATCTGGTAGAGGTTGTTCTGCTCCATGAACTGGTCGAAGATGTCGGTGCACAGCACCACCGTCTTCGGTATCTGCACCGTTGCGCCCTGGAAGGAGTTGAACTCCGGGTGCATCTTGATGATGTTGTCAAGGAAAGCCAGGCCTCTGCCCTTGCCGCCGAGCGAGCCTTCGCCGATGCGGGCAAAGTGGGAGTAGGAGTCAAACTTCATGCGGTCGAACACAGCCACCACGCCTATGTTCTTCATGTGGCGGTACTGCACGATGGCGTCGAATATTATCTCGCGGTGGGCGGTGATGTCCTTCAGGCGCTCCCACGTAATCTTCTTCAGAAACTCCGACACGGGGAATATGGCACGCGCCGACAGCCATCGGCTCATGTGGTTGCGCGAGATATGGTAGAGCATCGAGTCGTCGGGTATTTTGAAGATGTTGTCCTGCAGCTCCTTGAGTGAGTGTATGCGCATTATCTCCGCCTTGGTCTTTGGGTCGCGGAATATGAAGTCGCCAAATCCCATGTGCTCCTCAAGCATCTTGCGCAGATCGAGCGACATCTTCTTTGAGTTCTTGTCTACAAAGCGGAAGCCCTCCGCCTCAGCCTTCTCGCGGTTTTCCGACTCCGAGCTTTCCATGATGAGCGGCAGGTAAGGGTTCTTCTGGTGTATGGCGCGCAGCAGTTTCAGTCCAGCCTCGCTGTCCTTCACTCCGCCCACGGGAAATCGCACGTCGCTTATCACGCCCAGCACGTTGTCGGCATACTTGTCATACAGCGCCATCGCCTCCTCGTAGTTGCGCGCCAGCACCACCTTTGGGCGTCCTCTCATTCTGAGCGTGGCGGCATGGCGGTTGAGCGCCTCTGTGGAGAAGCGCTTGCTCTGTGCCAGTATGTAGCTGTAGAGATTGGGCAGTATGCTGCTGTAGAAGCGTATGCTGTCCTCCACGAGCAGAATCATCTGCACGCAGCCCGCCTTGATGTCGTGCTCCAGGTTCATCTTGTCCTCGATGAGCTTGATGATGGAGAGTATGAGGTTGGTGTTGCCCAGCCAGCAGAACACGTAGTCGAATATGCTCAGGTCCTCGTTCTCCATACGCTTCGTGATGCCGTGTGAGAACGGCGTGAGCACCACGCAGTGAATCTTGGGGAAGCCAGCCTTTATGTCGCGTGCCACCGAGAAGGCGTCGTTGTCGGCATTGCCTGGCATACATATCACGAGGTCGATGTTCATGGTCTTCAGCACGCGGTAGGCTTCCTCGGTGGTGCTCACCTGCGTGAACGTTGGCGGGTAGCGCAATCCGAGCTCCACATACTCGTTGTAGATTTTCTCCTCCACGCGTCCGTCGTCCTCAAGCATGAAGGCGTCGTAGGGGTTTGCCACAATGAGCACGTTGTATATGCGGCGCATCATCAGGTTGACGAACGTCACATCTTTCAGATAGAATTTCTGGTATTCCTGTGGTATCATAGATTTAGTCCTCCAATGTAAATAGGTTGATTGTTGGGCAAATTTACACAAATTGCATTAATAAGCAAAGCGCAGGAACGGGTTTTATGAATAAATTTGCGTAATTTTGTATGAACAAACGACGTTATACTAAGTATATAAAATAAATTACAGATAATCAAGATGAACAAATCATTCATTACACTCTCGCTTGCCACGGCTGCGCTCGCGCTCGGCTCGTGCGCACAGCGCCAATACTCTGTGGCTGGCGTTAGCCGCTCGCGCATCGTCATCGACTCGCGCTACGATGCCACACCCGACCGTGAGGCTACTGCTTTCCTCGCTCCCTACAAGGCAACTGTCGACAGCATGATGTCGCCTGTCATGGGCGTTGCGGCATGCGACATGCCGCGCAACCGTCCGGAGAGTCCGCTCTCCAACCTGCTTGCCGACATCCTCGTGTGGAGCAGCAAGGAGTTCGGCGAGAAGCCTGCTTTCGCCGTCTACAACATGGGCGGCATACGCGCGTCAATCAGCAAGGGCAACGTCACGCGCGGCGACATTCTCGACGTGGCTCCCTTCGAGAACAAGATTTGCTTCCTCACGCTGAGCGGCAACGATGTGATGCTGCTTTTCCGCCAGATTGCCAAGGTTGGCGGCGAGGGACTGAGCCACAGCGTGCGCCTTGAAATCACAAGCGACGGACAACTGCTGTCATCGACCATCGACGGCAAGCCTGTAGACCCCAACGCGTCCTACCGCATAGTGACCATCGACTACCTCGCCCAGGGCAACGACCACCTGGAGGCGTTCCGCAACAAGACCGACCTCGTGTCGCCCAAGAGCGACGAGAACAACGCGCGCGCACTCATCGAGAATTATTTCCTCGCGAAGAAGGCTGCCGGAGAGGCTGTCGAGTCGAAGGTTGAGGGAAGAGTGACCATTAAGAAGTAAAAACAAAAAAAATAAAGAATCAAGGATTATGATTTCAGCTATATCACTGAGCAAGAAGTTTTTCATAGCCATATCACTTTTCTGCGCCACGCTCGCCGCACCAGCGCAGAGCGTCAAGACCACCGCACATGCCACCAAGACTCTGGAAATACTCCACACCAACGACACCCACAGCTGCATACTGCCGCTCAATCCCAACCTCGCCGACACCGTTGTTGCCGGACGCGGCGGCTTCCTGCGCCGACTGGCGATGATTGAGCAGGAGCGCAAGAAGAACCCCGGCCTGCTGCTGTTCGACTCGGGCGACTTCTCGCAAGGCTCGCCGTTCTACACCCTGTTCAAGGGCGACGTGGAGGTGGGGCTGATGAACCGCATGGGCTACGACGCCGCCACCATCGGCAACCATGAGTTCGACTTCGGACTGGAGAACATGGCGCGCCTCTTCCGCATGGCGAAGTTTCCTATAGTATGCGCCAACTACGACTTCACTGGCACTCCCGTGGAGGGGCTTGTGAAGCCTTACATCATTCTCAAGCGCAACAGATTGCGCATTGGCGTGTTCGGCATCTGCCCGCAGATGGAGGGTCTTGTCGACGAGACGAAGTTCGTGGGCGTGAAGTATCTCGACCCCGTGAAGACAGCCAACGACATGGCGCACATGCTCAAGCATGACAAGCGCTGCGACCTCGTGGTGTGTCTCTCCCATCTCGGATGGATGATGCAGCAGAACATCGGCGACCAGGAGATGGCTGCCGGCAACCACGACATCGACGTCATTCTCGGCGGACACTCCCACACATATTTCCAGACCCTGCAGTATGTCGACAATGCCGACGGCAAGAAAATACCCGACGACCAGAACGGCAAGCACGCCGTGTACGTGGGCAAACTGCTTGTGGAAATGACGAAATAAAAACAGGAGGTTGGGCGTTCTCGCCCAACCTCCTGTTTTTATTGACTTTCGCAAGTTCGGAATTTACAGCTTGTTATACTCCTCGTCGGTCACCGGCTCAAGCCATTCGTTGGAAGTGTTCTCTCCTTCCACCTCGAAGGCCAGGTGAGCGAACCAAGAGTCCTTGGCAGCTCCGTGCCAGTGCTTCACGTTGGCTGGGATGTGTATCACGGTGCCGGGCAGTATCTGCTGTGCCGGCTTGCCTTCCTCCTGATACCAGCCGCGTCCGGCAACGCCGATGAGCATCTGTCCGCCGCCCTTTGTGGCGTGGTGAATGTGCCAGTTGTTGCGGCAGCCCGGCTCGAAGGTCACGTTGTGGATGGGCACCTGCTCATTGCTGACGGTGGCAAGGTAGCTCTGTCCGATGAAGTACTTGGCGTAGGCGTCGTTGGGATTGCCAATCGGGAATATCATCTCGCGCTGGAAGTCGGCCTTGGCCTTCTCGCGCTCGTCCTTGGCGGCAGCCGACGAAGGGTCGTCATTCCACACGTTCTTTGCCTGGTTGAACGCAGCCCATGCCTTTGGCCATCCGGCGTAGAAGGCGATGTGGGTGATTATCTCGGCAATCTCGGTGCGGGTGATGCCGTTCTGCTTGGCGGTCTGCAGGTGGTAGGTGAGCGACGAGTCGGTGATGCCCTGCGATATGAGGGCGGTCAGCGTCACGAGACTGCGGTCGCGGAGACTGAGCAGGTCGTTGCGGCTCCACACCTCGCCGAAGAGAACGTCGTCGTTGAGATGAGCGAATTCTGGTGCGAACTCACCCAGTTGGGTGCGTCCGGCTGTCTGTACAATTTTTTTCTGTGCCATTGTATTGATTGTTATGAAACTCAATAATGCAAGCGATAGGATTTTCTTCATGTCGTTTTGCTTTGTCGGGTTATGTTTGTTTGTTCTGCTGCAAAGTTATCATTTTTACGTATAAAATGCCATACCTCTATCTGCCTTCTTTGTAACAATATTACAGAAAAACGCCCTTTCCGGCTATATTCTGAAAATAAATGCCTACTTTTGCAGTCCATATTATATAATAAGGTAAAAGGATTTTGAATAAAGACAACACATACATGACACAGGAAAATCAGGAAACACAAGAAAAGAACTTATTTCAGGAAGTCAACGAGGGCTACACCATGCACGAGGCCATCAACGAGGCGAAGCGCTGCCTGCACTGCAAGGTGCCGCAGTGCAAGAAGGGGTGCCCCATCAGCCACGACATACCCGACTGGATACACGAGCTGTCGATGGGCAACTTCGGCAACGCCATGCACATCATCAACGAGAAGAGCAATCTGCCTGCCGTATGCGGCCGCGTGTGCCCCCACGAGAAGCAGTGCGAGGGCCATTGCGTGCTCGGCAAGAAGGGCCAGGGCATTCGCGTTGGCAAGCTGGAGCGCTTCCTCGCCGACTTCGACGGCGACATGGGACTCATACGCGAGAAGCTGCTGCCAAAGACGCGCGGCAAGGTGGCTGTCATCGGCTCGGGTCCTGCCGGACTTACCATCGCCGGCGACCTGTCGCGCCAGGGCTTCTCGGTGGAGATATTCGAGATGGAGCCGGAGCCGGGCGGCGTGCTCATGTTCGGCATTCCTGAATACCGCCTGCCGAAGGACATCGTGCGCCGCGAGATAAAGAAGATGGAGGAGCTGGGCGTGGTAATCCACTGCAACACAACCATCGGCAAGGATCTCACCGTCGACGACCTCTTCGCCCAGGGCTTCGACGCCATATTCATGGGCACCGGCACGGGCAAGCCGCAGCGACTCGACATTCCGGGCGGCGACATCAAGGGCGTGCGCCAGGCCATCTGGTTTCTGCGCCGCGTGAGCCTCTACAACGAGGGCAACCTCGACCGCAAGGAGGTGGTGGTCAACAAGGGCGACCGCTGCTTCGTAATCGGATGCGGCAACACTGCCATGGACGCCGCCCGCACTGCCGTGCGCATGGGTGCCAAGAGCGTGGAGGTGGTCTACCGCCGCACCATCAACGAAATGCCGGCACTACGCTCGGAGTATGACGAGGCGGTGGCTGAGGGCGTGAAGTTCAGCTGGGAGTCGAACATCGTCGAGATTCACAGCGACGCCAACGGCAAGATGACCGAGGTGGTGATAGAGACCAAGCAGGGCGAGCGCCGCACCGAGCCTGCCGACTACGTGCTCATGGCTCTCGGCTCCAAGCCGGCAAGCCGCATCGTGTCGACTACAAAGGGCATCGAGGTCGACGACCGAGGCTACGTCATCACGCGCGAGACGCCCTACGGCATGACAACGCGCAAGGGCGTGTTTGCCGGCGGCGACGTGGTGAACCGTCCGTCTACCGTTGTGCTTGCCATGCACGACGCCAAGATGGTGGCGGAGGGCATCGCGCAGTATGTGGACGCAATAAAACTGCTGGAGGCTATCAACGACGATGAAATTAATGAATAGGGATTTCCCTATTCATTAATATAGTTTTTATCCTTCATGGATTGGAAATGTTTTTATAATTTTGCGTCAGAAAAACGAAACATAAACTAAAAACAACGAATATTATGAAGCGTATTTACTATTTTCTGACTATGCTCATGATGGCTGCCGCGCCCATGACATTCACAAGCTGTGATACCGACGATGATCCTTGGTACGACGACTACTACGGCAACTGGTATGACGACTACGACTGGTACGACGACCCGTTCGACCACGGCAACAACGACCTCGTGTCGATGGCACAGACGCTCAACGGCACATGGACCGGAACGCTCACCAACGAATATACCGATAACAGCGGACAGCGCCAGCAGACCAACTGCTACGTTGACTTCAGCTTCATCCAGTATACTTCCACCTCCGTCAACGGCAATGGCTACGAAACCGACTACGTGCCGAGCTACGACGACAATGGCAATGTCGTGAGGGACAACAACGGCAACATTGTCTACGACTCGCAGACATTGCAGTTCAAGTGGTATGTCGACCCGCGCACCTACAACATCTACATCGAGTACTCCGGCAGCGGATACACCTACAAACTCGACCACCGCAACAACAGCGCCACATCGGGATTCTATCTCGGCTACGACGACAAGTCTGGTGAGGACATATTCAGCGGTGTGATGGAAGGCACCAACAACAACGAGTACATCTTCTTCGACTGCGCCCGCGTGACAGCCAACGCTCCACGCAAGGCTGCCGCCAAGAACGCCACAGCCAGCAAGCTGTCGTTCGGCAAGGCAAAGGGTCTGCAGCGCGTCAAGGAGAACGTCGCCATGGGCCTCCACAAGAGATAACCGGAACGGCGGACTCCTGTCCGCCGCTACACCAACCGGAACGGCGGACTCCCGTCCGCCGCTATGCCACACGGAACGGCGGACTCCCGTCCGCCGCTATGCCAAACGGAACGGCGGACTCCTGTCCGCCGCTATGCCAAACGGAACGGCGGACTCCTGTCCGCCGCCATGCCAACCGGAACGGCGGACTCCCGTCCGCCGCTATGCCAATAACAGAACGCTAAAGAGAGTGTCGTTTTTCTTTTACACATTTATTTAGTATCTATTTGGCATAGCGGCGGACAGGAGTCCGCCGTTCCGGTTTGGGGCATGGCGGCGGACGGGAGTCCGCCGTTCCGTTGTTACTTCACTACAACCTTGCTGGTCTTCACAGTGCCGTCGCTCATGACGGTCTTCTTGACGAACACTCCATGCTGCGGATTGTTCACTGCTGTGCCGTTGAGGTCGTAGAAGCCTACGCTCTTCACTGCAGAGCCAATGGCAGCGCTCTTGAGTCCTGTCACGGTGCCGTCGCTCCATACTATGTCGCTTGAGAGCGTGTTGTCGCCATTCTTGTAGATCACGCGGATGCCGGCATGGTCGAAGCCTGAGTCGTAGATTACGATGCGGTGCTGCGAACCAAATGACTGGAAGTCATACTTGCTGTCGGTGAAGTCAACCGGCACGTCGGTCATGGCCTCCGTGATACCCTTGTACTGGTCGGGATAGAATGTCATAAGCTCGTCGTCGAAGTAGACGTTGAAGAACACCCTCGACTGGTCCATGAAGCAGTCCTCCACATTGTTGCGCGGTATATCGACAATAAGCCAGCCACTGCCTGCATCAGCTGGTGTATAGTTAATGATTGTCGGGTTCTGCGGACGAGCCACCACTTCGTTCCAGTAGTCCACAGTCGGCTGCATCATCACCTGCATCTGCAATGCAATCAAGCGGTAGCCATAGTTCGACATGAAACCGTACTCGCAGTTGGAGAGAGCCTGTGTTTCGGCATCGTAGTCAAAGGTCACGCTGTTGAGAGTCTGGTATTCGGTCATGTATGTATCCTCGTCGTAATATACGTTAGCCGGGAAGTTGAAGCGGAACTGCGACGCATTTTTGTCGAGACCGAGGTACTGCGGTCCGCTGAACGTCACCTTTCCGTCCTTTATCTTGCCATGAATCCACGCCTCGGGAATGTTGGCGTCAACGTTGTTCATGTAGTAGTCGTCGCCCTCCACCACAACGTCTGAAACGCGCTGTGTGGTGTTGCGCTCCGACGGGTGGAACGTGAAGATGCGCCTAACAGCCTTCGACGGGTCCTGTGGAGCCTCGTTGGTGAATGGGTTGACGGCAGTCTCGCTCGTCAGGTCGCCGAGTCCGTTCCATGAGCCGTTCTCGCTTGTCATGCCGAGCACGTCGCCGTCGTCCACCTTGATGAGCGAGTCGTTGCGCCACACGAACTTCATGTCCTGCGAATCCTCGTCGATGACGTAGTTGTTCTCGCCGTCAATCTTCTGGAACTTCAGTCGGCTGGCGTAGTACTTAACGGTTCTGTCGCCATCCTCGTCGCTGACTTCATTGTCGAATATATACTGCGGGAGCTTGAATACGATGGTGTCGCCCTCTGCCTTCTCACCCTTTATCCATGAGTTTGTCGGCATGAAGCTAATAGGGTTTTTCATGTAGTAGGCACCGTCGTCGCCCACCACGAAGTCGCGTGCGAAGCCGTCCTTCTTGCTTTCATATATTTCGCCCCACATCGACTCGAAGCCTTCTGCGTAGCCATACATGTCCTTATACAGTTTGCCGGCAGGCTGCTCCGTTATCATGGCAGGAGCCTTCTTCACCGCCTTGGCATAGGATGCGGGTGCTTGTGCGAACGATGCAGCCGACAAGAGCGCGGCTGCGAACGAAAGAGTAAATCGGTTATTCATAAGCAATAAATATTTAAAAACAGTTTTTACTTTTTAAGGCTGGTCGGGCGAAGCGCCCGACCTTCTATATTATTATTTGATTATAATCTTGCTTGCTACATTATTTAATTATAATCTTGCTTGTACGTCCGTCAGCCATCTTCACGATGTTCACGCCGCGCTGCATTGAGCTGAGCTGGCGTCCCGAGAGGTCGTAGATGCCTACGGCCTTGGCGTCCGTGTCGGCATTGATGTTGCTGATGGCTGTTGTTGAGCCGAAGTAGGTGCTCTTGGCTGCGTTCACGACGGAGTTGTCGTTGTAGTCGATGAGCAGCGCCACGACGCGCAGTTTGGCAGGATCCTGTATGATTGTCTCGCCGGCGGTGTTGCGCACCTTTGTTAGGTCGAACGATGCGCTTAGCTCATACTTCTTGTCCTCCTCGATGTTCTCGGGCAGGTACTGGTTGTCGCCGGTCAGACGGGTTGTGGCAAGCACCACATCGTCATACTTCAGACCGCTCACGTAGGAGTCGCCCTCGATGAACTGCTTGAACTCCGGCTCAGCGTAGTCCTTGCCATACTTACCCTTCTCGAAGTAGTTGTGCTGGTCCCAGCCAGTGCCGGTGCCAGTCAGTCCGTCAGCCACGAGCACGTATTCCACGCCGTAGCGTCCGTTCTTTATCTCAAGCGGGAAGTCAACCGTGGCCTTTACGGAGGCAGTGGTGTTGTCGGCGTTCAGCTCGCCCTTCACGCTGATGTTCGCCTCGGCAAGGATGTCGCAAGTAGCCTTCCAAACGTCCTCTATGCCGAGCGTCTTGGAGTTGCCGTCGAATCCGCCGTAGGCGTCAACCTGGTAGGTGCGGTCGATCCACGCTGCCGGGAAGCCCGACACGGCGCTTGGATAGTCGTAGCCGTTCATCACCTCCATCGGGTCGGGCTTGTCGCCTGTGTTGTGGTAGGACAGTGCGATGAAGTCGTCGGGGTGGAGGCGGTTCATGGCAGCCAGTCCCACGTAGCCGCGCGGACAGAATCCGCACCACGTGCCGGTGTACTCCTCAACAACCGAGCGGTGGGTCGGCACCTTGTCGAATACGCAGATGTCCTGCGTGAGCGTGTTGTCGGCGTCGGTGTTGTCGTTGTCGTTCACCTTGGTGATGGTGAGGTTCACTGGGTAGTAGGCCTTCTTGTCCACCACTGGCAGCGTGACGTAGAATGAGCCTTCCACTCCGAATATCGGCTTCATGGCAGGCTTGAACTCCTCACGCCCGGTGAGCGTCTTGCCGTTGTACTCATAGGTGTAGTCGATTGACTTCACGCCCGTCGCTCCGTGGTTCTCCACGTAGAACTGCACGGCGTTCTCCTTGCCTGTGGCTCCAAAGTAGGTCATGTCTCCCGCAAGCACCTGTGCGGCATACTTCGGCGCGCCCTCAAGCTCCACCTGGAGCAGCGAGCTGCACTGGTCGCTCAGGTTCTGCCACTTGCGGTAGCTGCGCGTTGAGCGCATGAAGAGTCCGCCGTCGTGCAGCTCAGTGGTGATGCGCACCGGCCGGCGGTTGCTCTTGTTGAGCTCGTCCATCTTGAACGAGTAGCCCACGTATACTCCCTCGTCGGTGATGGTGTAGGGCTTTTCGAGCTTCACCTCAATCCATCCCTTTCCCATCTCCACGTCCTGCGAGAGTATGTCGGGCACGTTTTCCTTCTTGCCGTCGATGGTCTTGAGCGTAAGCTCCTTGGTGAGCCACACCTTGAGGTCGGACAGTCCGCTGATGGTGTCGATAGGTACGCGCACGGCTGAAATTGTTGTGCCAACAAACCGCTTGTCGCTGATGTGTATCGCCACGTCGTAGTCCTGCTGGAGCGGTGTGCCTGCTCCTCCACGGTTGCCGGTCACTCCACGGCCGGTGTCGAGACTGTAGATGAGCTTCGGCTCGGTGTTGTCGTCGGAGGCGGCAAATGAGCCTGTGGCTACAAGACTTAAGGCGAATGTTCCGAGGGACATTGTCAAAATTCTATGCTTCTTCATTTTTTCTTTGATTTATTTTTTGTTTGTGTGACAAAGGTAAGCAATTAAAGTCAAAAGTCCAAATATAATGCGCAATTTATTTAAATTATGCAGTAAATATGCAAAATATGTAATAAAATGCCCTCATTTTTATTACATGTTGTTACAAGTGCCTTGTAACCGCATTACGGAGCAATTGTAAGCGCATTACGGGATAATTGTAATCCCCTTACAAGACAACGGTAATGACATTACAAAATTTCCGGTTCTTAGACAGGAAGACATGTCTTCATGTCCAAAAGAAACATTATGCAAACGTTTACATCGCCGAGTGTGAAATAAGGGTTAAAAAATTATGGCATGTGATAATTATTGCGTAATTTCGCACAGAGAAAAGACCTAAATTGCAAAAACTCCTTATTTAATATTATTATGTATATAAAAAGTATCGCAGCCATGCTCGCGCTTCTTCCGGCACTTGCATCGGCACAAACAGTGAAGTCGCCCAACGGCAACGTGAGCATCACGTTCTCGCTGACCGACGGCGGACGCCCTACGTATGAAATGACCTACAAGGGCAAGAAGGTGATCAACCCCTCGCATCTCGGACTGGAGCTTGCCAAGGACAAACATGCCTCCAAGGGCATGGACGAGACCGACCTCATGGACGGATTCAAGGAAACCGACTACAAGACGTCTACCTTTGACGAGACATGGACTCCGGTGTGGGGCGAGACCAAGACCATCCGCAACAACTACAACGAGATGGAGGTGAGCCTCAACCAGCCTTCATCCAACCGCAACATCAAGATCCGCTTCCGCGTCTACGACTACGGCATGGGACTGCGCTACGAGTTCCCGCAGCAGGACGAGCTCAACTACTTCGTCATCAAGGAGGAGCACACACAGTTTGCCATGACAGGCGACCACACAGCCTACTGGATTCCGGGCGACTACGACACTCAGGAGTATGAATACCAGATCACTCCGCTCACAGGCATCCGCCCAGTGATTGAGAAGAATTGGGAGTCGTACAAGTCGAACTCATCAACATCGGTATTCTCGAAGACCGGCGTGCAGACTTCGCTCCAGCTCAAGACCAAGGACGGAATATACATGAACATACACGAGGCTGCCTGCTACGACTACCCTACAATGCACCTCAACCTCGACGAGAAGAACCTCGTGCTTGAGTCATGGCTCACGCCTGACGCCGTTGGCCGCAAGGGTTTCATCCAGACTCCGTTCAACTCGCCGTGGCGCACGGTGCTCGTCAGCGACGACGCGCGCGACATGCTCTCAAAGAAGCTCACGCTCAACCTCAATGAGCCTTGCAAGATTGAGGACACTTCATGGATTCACCCGACAAAGTACTGCGGCGTCTGGTGGGAGATGATTGTCGGCAAGAAGCAGTGGTCATACACCTACGACTATCCTTCAGTGCGTCTCGGCGTGACCGACTACAAGCATTGCAAGCCCCACGGACAGCACGGCGCCACCACCGAGGAGGTGAAGCGCTACATCGACTTCGCCGCCAAGAACGGCCTGCAGGAAGTGCTCGTCGAGGGTTGGAACGAAGGCTGGGAAGACTGGGCTGGCCACCAGAAGCTCGACGTGTTCGACTTCGTGACTCCTTATCCCGACTTCGACATCAAGTATCTCAACGACTATGCCCACTCCAAGGGTGTCAAGATAATGATGCACCACGAGACCAGCGCCTCTGCCCTCAACTACGAGCGCCACATGGAGGACGCCTTCAACCTGATGAACAAGTATGGCTACGACGCTGTGAAGACGGGCTACGTGGGAGACATCATCCCTCGCGGCGAGTTCCACTACTCACAGCTCATGAACAACCACTACCAGCGCGTCGTTGAGCAGGCTGCCAAGCACCACATCATGGTCAACGCGCACGAGGCCACTCGCCCGACCGGCATCTGCCGCACATGGCCTAACCTCATCGGCAACGAGTCGGCACGCGGCACAGAGTATGAGGCTTTCGGCGGTACCGTGCCTTACCACACAGTGATGCTGCCGTTCACACGCTTGCAGGGTGGCCCGATGGACTACACTCCGGGCATCTTCGAGACACAGCTCTCAACATGGAGCGACAACAAGTCTTACGTTCACTCCACTCTCTGCGGCCAGCTCTCGCTCTACCTCGTGATGTACTCACCGCTGCAGATGGCTGCCGACCTGCCCGAGAACTACGAGAAGTTCGACGACGCATTCCAGTTCATCCGTGACGTGGCTGCCGACTGGGACGACTCTAAGTATCTTGAGGCTGAGCCTGCCGAATACATCACCGTGGCACGCAAGGCAAAGGGCACCGACAACTGGTTCGTGGGCGGCAAGACCAACAACGCACGCCAGACCACCGTCAAGCTCGACTTCCTTGACAAGGGCGCCAAGTATGACTGCGCTATCTACCAGGACGGCCCCGACGCCGACTACGAGAAGAACCCGAAGTCATACACCATCCTGCACCGCACGGTGAAGAAGGGCGACGTGATAAAGGTGAAGGAAGCACGCGGCGGCGGTTTCGCTGTCTCACTGCTTAAGAAATAAAACCTCTGAAGACAACTTCTACTTCTGAAGATAATAGAAGACAACTGAGACAACAAAGGACAACATTTTGGCCGTGCCAACACGGCACGGCTGAAATTTGTCTTATCACACCCTACAGTAGCCACTTCCACACCGGCACCACCTCAATGTTTCTTCCTCCTTCTGATATCGTGCGCTCCTGGTCGTAAGTGACAATCAGCAGGCGGTCGGCACCAAGGAAATCGGCGGTTTTAAGCAATGCACCGACCTCGCGGTTCAGCGTTTCCTCCGACGACAGATTGTAAGCCACCTGAACAAGCAGATGGTCGGACGGGACACAGAAGTCAACTTCCACATTTTTATTATAGTAGAACAGACGATTGCCATACCTTTTGTAGAGGTTTATAGCTACAATATTCTCAAGCAATTTCGGTTCTGGTTGGAAAAGGAAAAGATTGAGTATGCCGTTGTCACAGAAGTAATGTTTTTTCACACTCTCGCGCTCGGTCAAGGCCGCCGAGAAATTTCCTATCGAGAACATGAGATAGGAGTCGCGCATGTAGTCGATATAGTTGACTATCGTTTCCCATGACACCTTTGTACCATTTCCCTGCAGAATGTTCTGCATACGCTTTATCGCCATTGGCTGCATCACGCTGTCGGCAAGCTTGCGGATGAGCATACGCAGACTCGCGTCGTTGCGCACACCCTTGCGGATGACAATATCCGAAAAGAGAATTTTCTGATACAGCGACTGTAGCCAACCCTGCTTGTCGGCAATCTGAAATACCTCCGGCAACCCTCCATAATAGAAGTAATCGGGAAACAGCCTCACCACGGTATTGCGCACTGGCGAAAACTCCCAGTTGCGGTCAAGGGTAACTCCATGAAACTCCAGATATTCCCGAAACGAGAAAGGATAAATCTCCTTTGTCAGATACCTGCCGCCAAGCGTTGAGCTTATCTCGCGGCTAAGCATGTGGGCGTTGCTTCCTGTGATAAGAACGCGCCGCTTCTCGTCGGCAAGCCGACGGGCGAAGTGTTCCCACCCCGCGACATTCTGTATCTCGTCCAGGAATATTATTGGCTCATGCGGAAACATCTCCGAATAAGCGTCGAGTATCAAGTGCAGGTCATCCTTTGTAATCTCCGCAATACGCTCATCCTCAAAATTTATGAAGAGCATCTCCTCCTTGCTGTGCCCCTCGGCTATAAGCTGTTGGATATACTGGTACAACGTATACGACTTTCCTGCACGGCGCATACCCACCAACACATAATTGGCGTTCTTCTCCAAACACGCGCTCCGCTTCTGAAGTCTTATACGGCTCACAAAATCCTGCTGGCGCAAGATTATCTCCTTTAACGTATTCTTGTCCATATCAATGAGTTTATTATGCAAATTTACAAAATATATCACATATAGACTAT
Organism: Prevotella sp.; assembly: GCA_050875085.1. Classification (GTDB taxonomy): domain Bacteria; phylum Bacteroidota; class Bacteroidia; order Bacteroidales; family Bacteroidaceae; genus Prevotella. The sequence continues at coordinate 47,578 of JBNMLZ010000001.1, forward strand.
ATATTTCATCATATTTATATCACCTATAGACTATATATTTTACCGTATTTATATCACCTATAGACTATATGTTTCACCATATTTATATCACCCATACATGACAGTCCTGCGCCCTCAAGCCGTGCCGAGTTGGCACGGCTAAAAATGTTGTCCTTTGTTGTCCATGTTGTCTTCAATTGTCTTCAGTTGTCTTCAGTTGTCTTTCCTCCCCATTTGCAATCGTTTTCACGTTCCATTATTCCTATCAACAGGTCAAAATTTCCTATTTTCAAAAATTGCAGTATAAAAACTTGTCGGGGGGGGAATTTTTTTCTATCTTTGCGAAAAGAACAGATAGTAACACTGATTACAAATTTCATTTGCCTAAAACTTGTATCGTAAGCAAGACTGGTATTTGCGACGACGATCTATTTTTACTTTATATTCTTTATTGAGAAGAAATCGGAATTTTCACTGACGACCCGCTACACATCAGATGCTATTAAAAGGAGGATAAAAAAGTTTCAAGCAGTGGGTCAGGATTGATTGACCGATGAGAATAAGCTAAAAGCAAAAAACAACAACAGTAGACCAATACATTCATCAGGCTCCACTCCACAAGTGGGACCAAGGGAATTGTATACCTTTACGAAATATGAAAAAAGCCCAACAATACATACTCCACATCTGCATGTGGTGCGCCCTTGCCGTATCCTGTCTGAACGCCTCGGCACAGACAACAGCCGTGAAGACAAACCTTCTCTACCTCGCCACGACAACGCTCAACGCCGCCGTGGAGACATCGCTCGGCAAGCGCACAACGCTCGAACTGTCGGCTGCCTACAACCCGTGGACGTTCCGCAGCGACAAGAAGATGCACCTCGTGATGCTGCAACCCGAGGTGAAATGGTGGTCGTGTGAGCGCTACGAGGGCAGTTTCTTCGGCGTGCACCTCATCGGGGCACAGTTCTACGGCGGCTTCTCAAGCAAGCTCTACGACGGCTACCTCGCCGGAGTGGGAGCAAGCTACGGCAAGGACTGGATTCTGTCGCCCCACTGGAACCTGGAGGCTGAAATCGGGGCAGGCGTGGCGCGGCTGTGGTACAAGGAAAGCCCCAACGTGCCCTGCATGAAGTGCCGCGAAAACAAGCACCGCAACTATGTCGGACCAACAAAGGCGGCACTGTCGCTCGTCTACCTGTTCTGACCTCATTTAAACAATCAAGTGCTATGAACATCAAGAAATTCAACACCGTCGGCATCGCCTGCGTCATGCTCTTCACCATGCAGGGCTGCTCGCAGCATAGGCTTGCCTCCGGCGCGGACCGCATGACCATAGAGCCGGCTCCCTACACCGTGGCACCCGACAGCACGGGCAACGCCGACATCGACATAAGGCTGCACATACCCCACAACTATTTCAGCAGCCGCAGCCGCCTGTTCGTCGTGCCTACGCTCGTGGCAGCCGACACCGTGGTGAAAGCCTACCGCCCGCTCGTGCTCGACGCGCCCATATACAGCAAGAAGATGCGCCGCCGCGCTGTGCTCAACGGCGAGGCCGACCCCTACGCCGACATCGCCCAGACGCTGCCCACAACAGCGCGCGACTACAGCGCCGACTACAAAGGCTCTCTGCGCGTGCCTGCCGCTATCGACAGCGCGCGGCTCGTGGCTGTGGCATCAGCCGACGGATGCGGACGCTGCACGGGCATCGACACCGTGGAGATAGGCACCATCGTAAGACCAAAGACGGTGAAGCGGCTCAACCTAACGTGGCAGGTGGCGCAGTTTGAGGTGCGCCCGAAGGTGCGCCAGGGCGGTGGCGTGGCTCACCTGCAGTTTGCCATCAACCGCTACGACATCAACCTCGACATGGGCAACAACCGCGCCGAACTGGCGCACATGCTCAAGGACATCGCCCCGATACTCAACGACTCTCTCGCCACGCTCAACTCGCTCAGCATCTACGGCATGGCTTCCGCCGACGGACCGCTCGGCTTCAACACCCAGCTGGCACGCAACCGCGCCAACGCCGCCCGGCAATGGCTCGACAGCCAGTTGCTCAGCGGCGAGCGCATGGCCGGCATCGCCCACATAGGGTCGCGCCCCGAAGGTTGGCAACCAGTGCTCGACGCCATGATAAAGGCTGGCGACGCCGACTCGACTGCCCTTAAAGCCATACTCACCAAGTATGCCTCTGCCAACGACGACGTGCAGGAGCGCTACATACGCCGCCTGCCGGCATGGCAGCGCATCCGCGACCGCTATCTCGACAAGGACCGCAAGGTGGAGTATGCCTACAGCTACACCATACGCAGCTTCACCACCGACAAGGAGATGCTTGCCATGTATGCCACCCGGCCCGACGCCTTCAACGAGGACGAGCTGCTGCACGTGGCTGCCCTCGCCACCGACGACGCCACACGGGAACAGGTATACCGCACAACGCTGAAGTACTTCCCGCAGTCGGCAATCGCCACCAACAACCTCGCCATCATCCTTGAGCGCAACGGCAAGACAGCCGAAGCCGAGGCTCTGGCCAAACGCCTGAAGGAACTGCGACAGCAGAAACAGCGCGAGATAAACATCATCGAGCGCTACGAGGATGCCAACAGCGTGAAGAACGACCTAAACACATTTAGCCGATGACAAAACTGAAGAATATATGCCTGCATGTGGCTGCCGCCACCGCCGTGGCGCTCACGCTCGCATCGTGCATACGCGACGACTTGCAGCCATGTCCGCCACTGACGCTCAGCATCGGGGTGCTCGACAAGAACTACAGCAACGCCGCCGACCTCGTGTTCGACGACGGGGTTGACATCGACGAGCGCGTGAGCGAGGACCAGCCCTTCGGCTACTACGTGCCCACGCTCTACTACCGCCTGTCGCGCCTCAACAGCGACGGCTCGCTGACGATGGTCACCGAGCGCGGCGTGTTCGGAGTGGAGGGCAACGAGAAGACCTACGACATTGACTTCGGCAACGAGCTGCCCTTCGGCAAGTATGTCTTCACCGTGTGGGGCGGCATGAGCAGCCTCGACGAGTTCAACGCCGACCGCACCGAGGTGTCGTTCCACCCCGACCACGCGCAGGGCGACGACGTGTACATGTCGAGCGACACCATCGGCTACGACGCCACACACACCAGCTTCAACAGCCTCATGCGCCGCACCAAGGGCAAGCTCATCATCTATGCCGAGGATCTGCCGCGGCGCGTGCAGTTCTCGGGCAAGCACGTAGGCGGACTGTACGGCACGGTTGACACGCGGTTCTTCTACGACGACCAGACATCCGTCACCACTCACCAGGCACGACGCGGCGCGGGAATACTCACCGAGACGTTCCTCACGCCGTCGATAAGCAAGGACGGCTCCATTGTAGACGCCAACTTCTACGACGACAGCGACATCTCGCACCCCGACATCTCGCCCAGCGACGTGAGAATAACGATGCGGCGCAACGAGCTGACAATAATGAAATACGTGTACAACCCCGACGACAACACCTTTAAGGTATACATCCGGGTGAACGACAACTGGGAACAAATGCACGATATGACATTGGAATAAACATATATTAACCAGGACACGCCAATACGCGTCCATAAATTCAAAGTTCTATGAACAAAGTATTTTTCTATGCACTGGCAGCAAGCAGCTTGGCACTGGGTGCATGCACAAACGACAGCAATGTCGACGAGAACGGAAATGAACAGGGCAACGCTCTGCAGCAAATCACTTTGCAGGTAGCAAGTAGTGGCGATGGAATGACAACACGAGCCGGACGTGAGCTTGAAAGCTCGGAGGCTACACAGGACATCAACAAGGTGCAGGTGCTCGTATGTACAACCGACGGCACCATAAAATACACCAAGACACTTGACAACTGGAACGGCGACGGCTCTGAAGTATACACCACTGGCGGACACGGCAGACAGGCCACATTCACCATTCCAACGGAAAACCATCTGTCAGCCGGCACATACAAGGTCTACGCCATTGGCTACAGTGACGACAGCGACTATGACCTATCTGCCATCACTTCAGCCGCAATAGGCGGCACATTCAACGAGAACACCGTGCTTAAGTACAAAGAAGACGGAGGCAAGAAGGCTGAGGAGATATTCGCCGGAGAAGCCAGCTATACCGTAGAGGAAGGCGTGAAAGCCACAGGCACAGTGATTCTGAACCGTCAGGTTGCAGGCACATTCGGCTACGTTGAGGATATTCCCTACGTTGATGGAGCGACAAAGCTGCAACTCGTGGCATCTACAAGCAACAGCGAACTTGTACTCGGTCAATTCGCCAATTTTGAATTGACAAGCAACGGAACCAACAACACCCAAAACGTGAAGTATGTTGTCAACGGCAACAACTCCGCCAACAATGTTGTGGTGTACACCATTAACCTCAACGACTGGTTCACTGCTCTCAAGGACGAGAAAGACGCAAACGGCAACGACGGAGCCGATGGTCTGATTGACATAGATAACTGGAAGACGGAGGGTCATGACTACTACAAGAAAGGCTCTGTGTTTGCTGGCAGCTTCATCATTCCGTTCGCAAAGACCGAAGGACAGACATTCACACTGCAGCTTGTCAAAGATGACAACTCCGTAGTGAGAAGCTGGAACGTTAACCTTCCTGAGGGTGATGGTCAGTTGGCTGAGCACTCGGTATCAACATGGAACGGCACATCGTTCGCAACGACAACAGTCACCGACACGAAGAGTGCCTACTCTGTTGTGCGCAACCACCTCTACGGCATCGGCACACGCATGAGCGCAAAGCCTGCCCAACCTGGTACCGACCCTGGCGACAAGCCTGAGTCATTAAAGAAAGCCCAGAACATCACGCTCCGTGTAAACGACAACTGGGAGGTGATACACAATATGGAATTAGAGTAACAATGCGGGCTGAAAGCCCAAACCGCACATAGCCCAGGGCAACGCCCTGGGTTGTAAGCAATACGTGAACCAACGCCCTGAAAGGGCAAAAGTATTGGTTTGCCTTTTCGGGGCGCGTTATTTGCGTTTTTTTACTCCCCATAATAAATTCAATCCACCATGCATCGTAAGTTAAACACCACCCTATTCTTATCAGCGGCCATCCTCGCCCTCACATCGTGCACCGGCATGAGCGACGCAACTGACGATGCCACACGCCAAGGCGTGACCATAAGCCTATGCACACAGCCATCGCTCAACACACGCACCACACTGACGTCCGACCGCAACGTGCAACACGTAAGCCAAGTGCAGCTCTACGTGTTCGACGGAACCAGTGACAACGCCACATGCGTGGCGTCGGAAGACACCGGATGGGACCCGACGGGAGCCGCCGGAGGTCTGCCCACACGCGAGCAGACATACAAACTGAAATACACGGGGTTCAAACCCCAGTCAACATACACCCTCATTGCAGTAGGCAGCGACGACGCGTCGCTACGAACCTACCAACCACTAAGCATAGGCACAACACTGTCGCAGGCACGTGCCACAGCCACAACCATAGCCACACGCCACGACATCGCACAAAGCGAGCTGTTTGGCGGTAGCCTCAACATGACCATGAACGACGAGGGCGGATTTGAAGGCACCATTGACCTGTACCGCCGCGTGGCTGGCGTGCTCGTGTCGCTCGTGAACATTCCAAGCTACATCGAGACCGACGGCACACGCCACACAGTGGCAAAGCTAAGTCTGCAACTCTACACACAGCAGAACCGCAGCACCCCACTCGCGTCAAACAACATAACTGCCGACCCGCTGACCAGCACCGACGCCACCGAGAACGAAGCCAACCGCACCGTGCTTGAGATTGCCCAAAGCGAGGTGCAACGCTCAACCAACCTCACCGAGAAAGGAGCCTACCTCCTGCCGATAGCAGCACCGACCGACAGCGACACCCCTACCCTATCGCTTGTTTTTGCCGACAGCGACGGCAACACCCTGCGCACCTTGCCCGTGAAACTTGTTGAGACCACCACCGACAGCGACGGCAACAAGACCACCACAAAGCGCACCGCCTACCCCATACTTGCCAACCAACTGTACAAGATAGAAGCCAACTTCGACACCGAGACGCAGATAACCATCGAGGTTGAGCCTGCCTTTGAGGGGAGACATGAGTTTGATGTCATTTAAACGACAAGAATCAGAAGTCACATAAAATATGAGCAACATAGCAAAAGCATTTGCCACCTTATATATATTATGCATGGCAACAACGGCGTGCAACAACGACACCGACACGCCACAACCCGACCGCGAGGGACCAACCACCACCGTGCCAATATCCATTGAGCTTGGCACCGAATGGAACGTCGACCCCGACGACGGCACTCGCGCCGCACCTCCGGGCAGCGGCACCACCAGCACCAGCGGCTCCGACAGCCAGACCACCGACGACGGATGGGAGGAAACCAAGGAGATAAACGAGGTGCGCATCATAGCGTTCCGGCGTGCCGACAACTCCGACGTGGCAACAGCATCCACCAACGCCGACCCCTTTGTGTACGACCCCAAGAACGACCTGCGCGTGGCAATAAGCGAAGACAAGGACTATCCCGACGGCGACGATGCCTACGCAACGTCGCACAAGCACCGTGTGGCACACGCCACCATACGCAAGACCTACGGCTACGAATACCGCATCATTGCGCTTGCCTACAATAAAGACTGCAAAATTCCCTACCCCCTAAACTCGGCACAACCCGAGGGCATCGACGCACGCATGACGCTGAACCTGAAAGAAGGGACAACACTCGACGAGTTCAGCGCAACATTCAACGGCTTCAGCCGCAAACTGATAAGCCACTACAGCGACTACACCAAGATAAGCAACTATGCTATATATATACCACAACTGTTCTACGGCTATTGCCACTCGACAGGATACAACGACACAACAATAAAATACGCATACGGCGACGAGGCTGACGTGCCCATTACAGGTACACTGTATCGCGGCATGGCAGAGGTTGAGCTACAAGTGAAACTGACCGACCATGCCACTTGGGGAAGCATTGAGCGCAGTATAACATCAGCCGACCTGCTCGCCTACAACATCTTCACCGAGGTATCACTATATGACTACGACTGCTTCAAATCAGGGAAAACACTACTTGCCCAAAATTATTACTCGCCCATAGGATACTGCAAGCGTGAAAATAACAGCGATGAAATAACCATATCGGCATGGATTCTGCCATGTAAGACAAAACTTGCCATGCGAGCATACATGGAAGGTGCTACAATAGGATATCAGCACGCCATGGGTCAGATTTGCACCGACGATGTTATAGCCGGCGACAACGCCACGGGCGTGATATCGCCCGATGCCATAGACAACGTGTTCTATCTGCGCCGCAACCACAAGTATGTGTTCAAATGCAGCGACTCGGAAACAATCCTAAAGAACCACACGCTCTAAAAAGAAACGCATCATGAAACATCTACTCCTCACCATCATATCATTGTTTTGCGCCCTTGCCACCGCATCGGCACAAGACGGCTTCACAAGCCCCTACTTCGAAAGTGCCGAAGCAAGAGACGCGGCTTGCAAGCACGCCGCGACCATATACACCGAAGACTGGAGCGACATGCCCGACCAGTCGAAAGAATACGAGGACTTCGGCGATGACAACGCCAAATATCCCAACCTCCACTTCCGACGCATGCGCAACCGCCGCGCATTGGTGGGCGAGAACTGCACCGTCAACAAACTGATAACCGTGGTGGGCGTGGGCGGATGGAGCAAGACCATGAACGCGCTGACCGACGAAGACCTTGAGGACTATGCCGAGTTCAACAAGGTGGTGAGCGCCGGCGTAACCGTTGACCCCATCGTGAGCATACGCGACATGAAGAACTACTACGCCAAGGGCACCAAGGCCGGATACTGCATAGTGGCTGGCTCGGGCAACGCCGTGCTGACGCTCGACGTGATAAAGGCAATGTCGATAGGCTTCTACCGCGACGGCAAGCTGCTGGGCGTGAAAGCCGTGAAGGAAGGACAGGACGGCGAGGGCATAACGCTGAAGCTGATACAGATTCCCGGCTCCGACGAGGCGTGCATCATGCTGACAGCCGAGAGCGACTGGCTGTTCGACGAGATTTCGCTCGACCACTCAGGCGGCGTGCAGGTGGGCGTGGGCGACCTGCTAAAAGTGAAATACGCATTCGTGGGCGACTCCTACGAATACCCAATAACATACGACGGCACCGACGACAACGGCGCGACACTGAAGGGCGGCATATCGCAATACAACGACTATCTTGCCGCTGAAGGCAATGCCGATGCCGAAGCCCAACTGGACTACGTGAAAGGCTGGGACCCAGTGCTGCTCGGACTGCCGTTCCCGTTCACCGACAAGGCAATGCAGAAGTTCACCGACTACGACACGAGCAACTACATTGCCATCACGCCAATACTGTCTGTAGGCTACCAGGGCGGCGCCAAGTTCATGATGAAACGCTCTGACGGCAGCGACGGCGAGGTGTTCGGCAAGGGCATGGAGGTTGGCTTCAACTACAACGTAGGCTCGGGTCTGGCACTCGACGCCGGCGCATGGATACGCCTCATACTGTTCGACCGCAACGGCAACAAGGTGCAGGAGGAGACCGTGTCGGCTGGAGTGCTCAACCTGAGTGTCGCCAAAGGCGGCAACGGCACGGCATCGGTAACGGCAGAGCAGCCTTTCTCGGGCTGCGAGATACGCTTCCACACGGTGCTGAGTGTTGACCTCGGCGCCATAGGCATACACTACGGCTTTGTGAAGAACAAGCCCGAGGTGCCACACCACTGCGCCATCAACCCATCGCCCGACACCGACCTGTGTCCAGGACAGACATCGTTCCAACTGAGGTCGAACCCCGAGGTGAGCGTCACGTGGACGCTGGAGGAGTCGCAACCCGACGAAGAATCAGCCACACTGCCATCTGTAACGCCAACAGGCTACGTCACCAACCTGTCGCCCGGCTACTACAAGTTCCGCGCGACAGCCACCGACGGCTGCTACGACGAGATGTGGCTCAGCGTGGGACACTTCGGCAACGAGGACCTGACGTGCACCCGACCGCTGAACAACGGCATGCAGAACGGCACCTACGAGGTGTCTACCGACATATACGGCTCGTCGGGCAGCCTCATCTCGGCATCCGACCTGAAGGACACCGAGGCAATAGTGACAAAATCAACCGAGGACTACGCCACATACATAGGCGGACTGAGCCTTGCCAGCAACCTGCGCATAACAGGCGTGAAGCGCACCGACGGCGGACTGATGTACGACGCCACCGCACGTCACGACGGCGAGACGCAGGAGGAGGCGGAAGCACGCATGAAGCCTAAGCGCATGGGATTTGTAGTGGCAAACTTCGTGACGGGGCTTGACCTCTCGCTGCTGCAATACCTGCAAGTGCGCTGCTACCACGCGGGCAAGGAGGTATACCGCCACGTGATATCAGAGTCGAACGGCGTGCAAGCCGGACTGGCAGAACAAGCCGGAGTACAGCGCACACGCTACAGCATTGAGGTGCCCGAGACCGACAACGACGGACAACCGATGCAGGTGGACGAGATAATGCTGTGGACATCGGGCGTGCTCAACCTGCGCGGCTCTAACCTGCACATCTACTTCGCCTTCATCGAGGATGCCGACGCCGCGTGCAGCGACCCAATGGGCTGCGGCGTCACCGTGCTGAGCAACGAGAAGACCCACACCACCATCAACGCCGAAGGCACCAAGTCGGTTGAGGTGGTGAGCGTGGCAAACACCATCGACGACCTGAGCTACCTAATCGACAACGACATGTCTACCGCCATGCTCGTGCTGAACACCGTCACCGTGGGCGCGGGTCAGACAGTGGCGGTGAACATAGGCCGCACCATGGACTATCACCACCAGATAGGCATCGTGGTAGACCAGAAGACCTACGTGGCAAACATCGGCGTGGGCAACTGGCTCACCGTGGAAACCTACTACCGCGGAAAGGCCACCGGCGACAAGAAGTCGGACTGGAGCGTGCTCGGAGCCGACGTTGCAGGATATGGCGACAAGGACTATCTGTTTGTACAGCCCAAGCACATATACGACGAGGTGCGCATAACCATCGGCGGCGTTATCGATGCCGCCAAGCCGCAGAAGTTCTACGGACTGTTCCTGCGCGGCGATGTCGACAACGACGGCATTCCCGACTGCAAGGACCCGAACTCGTGCTCGCAGGAACCACTGAAGGTGGAGGTGAGCCAAGTGTGCGTGGGCGACAAGATAAAGATTAAGGCACAAGGATATGTAGACACCGACTACACCATTGAGTTCGGCGAACCGGACATCGACGATGTGACGCTGAAGTCGGACGCCACAAACGGCTACATCAACTACGAGTACGTGACGAAGACACCGGGACAATACCAAATGATGTTCTACGACGGAAGCGGCAACTTCATCAACTCTGCCGACTACACCGTTTACCCACGACAGACAACATGGCTCACCAACGCTTCAAACAACGACTGGAACAAGTGGGACAACTGGAGCAACGGAGCACCCTACTGCTGCACCAACGCCATCATTCCGTCTGGCGCCAAGCACTATCCAGTGCTGGATGCCAGCGACGTGAAAACCGGCGACGAGTATTGCTGCAACGACATCTTCTTCGAACCGCAGTCTGCCATCGAGCGCACACAACAGCTCAACTACAGCCGCGCGTGGGTTGAGACGGAAATGCTGCCCAACCGCTACTACAATTTCTCGGCACCGCTGAAGCAGATGTACACTGGCGACATGTTCGTAAACACATCCGTAGAGGACACACTACATACATTCTGCCCACTCAACGCCGACACCTATCCCGCACAACGCTTCAACCCAACCATATACCAACGGCTGTGGCTCGCCACGGAGAAGTCGCACAAGTGGACCACCGGCAATGCCGACGACGACTACCTGACGGTGGATGTAGACGCCAACAACTGGTCGCACCACTTCAACAACCTCGCCTACAACTATGCCATGGGCACAGGCATCGCCGTGTGGGTGGATGAGGGCACATCGGGCAAGAAGTCGTTCCGCTTCAGATTTCCTAAAGAGCACACCGAGTACAGCTACTTCAGCGACTACGACCAGCAACCCATCGACGGAGCGAAGGAAACAATAGAACGCGACGACGTGCTGCCACACCGGTTCATCTACGAGGAAGCCAACGACAACAACATCACAATGACAACAGCCGACGGTGATAGCCGCACCGTGTACAACGCCCAACAGGAATACGACATAACGCTGAAGGCAGACAAGGCTACAACCACCTTCATGATGGGCAACCCATTCATGAGCCATATCGACATAGGCCACATGCTCAACTACAACACCAACGTAAAGGGTGCCAAGATTGAACAGAACGGCACACTGCTCACCGTGACACGCGACGACGACGGCTCGTTCGTCTACAGCGGCAACGTCTCGACAATAGCACCCATGCAGTCGATATTCCTCGAAACCGACGAACCTGCGACGTCGCTCAACGTGGTGCTGACACCCGACATGCTGTCGGCAAGCGACAACGACGCCACGGCCGCACTGCCAAGCGCTGCCCCGCAACTGCACATCAGCGCAAACGGAGCCTCAATGGTGCTCGTCGACTCAAAGAAATACACGTCGGCAACTCTGTTCGACAGCGAGGTGCGCCCCACGCAGAGCGTCTTTGCCATCAACGGCGGCAACGCCTACGACATAATGCCTATAGCCGACAACGTGAAGCTTGGACTGTGCATGGCGGAGCAGGACACCGTGACATTCTCTTTCCGCACTGCCAACGGTTTTAGGCGAGACGACTACAGCCTGAAGGACAATCTCACTGGCATGGCATACCCGATAGACGAGGACGTGACAATAGCCGACGCCGGCACGTCGATTGGAAGATTTGCAATCGTTAAAAACAGCGCCACCGCAACACCAGCCATAAAGAATTGTGCAGATGACATGATGATAACCCTGTCAGGACGCAAAGCCACCGTGAAATCTACAAAGCCAATAAGCAGCATCATCGTCAGCGACGCGGCAGGACACATCGTCACGACAAAGACCAACATCAACAGCAGCATGGCTGAAACGGAAATGACAGAAGGCATAAACATCATAAAAACCTACTTTGACGACGGGACAAGCAAGAGCCATAAACTGTGGGTTAAATAAGAAGGTGAGCCATAAAAAACTGTAACCTGTTTGTGTTTCTCATAAATTTTGCCTAATTTTGTACCTTTAACATTATAAGGTAGAAAGAAACAAAACCACAATAAACAGAGAAAAGGAGAAAAATGAGAACTGTATACGATTATTCTGTAAAGGACAGAAAAGGTAAGGAAGTATCTCTCAAGGAGTATGCCAATGAAGTGCTGCTCATCGTAAACACAGCTACAAAGTGCGGATTCACACCGCAGTATGAGGAGTTGGAGAAACTATACGAAAAGTATCACGCACAGGGATTTGAGGTTCTTGATTTCCCTTGCAACCAGTTCGGCGCACAGGCTCCAGGCACCGACGAGTCGATTCACCAGTTCTGCAAGCTGACCTACGGCACGGAGTTCCCGCGCTTCAAGAAGGTGAAAGTGAACGGCGACGATGCCGACCCTCTCTTCAAGTTCCTCAAGGAGCAGAAGACATTCGCCGGCTTCGACCCTGCCAACAAGCTCACACCAGTGCTTGAGGACATCCTCTCGAAGGAATGTCCCGACTACAAGGAGACAAGCGACATAAAGTGGAACTTCACAAAGTTCCTCACCAACAAGCGCGGTCAGGTGATCGCACGCTTCGAGCCTACCGAAAGCATCGACAACATCGCCAAGCAAATAGAGGAACTGTTGAAATAACCGGAACGGCGGACTCCCGTCCGCCGCACTGCACCCTCCCGGAACGGCGGACTCCCGTCCGCCGCAAAACCCCCTCAACAGAACGGCGGACTCCCGTCCGCCGCAAAACCAATCCCCCAACCCTATAAATATAAAGAAAAAGCAAATGGAACAGAGAGAACATGTAAAGTGCCTCATCGTCGGCAGCGGTCCTGCCGGCTATACGGCAGCCATATACGCAGGACGCGCCAACCTCGCCCCGGTGGAGTACTGCGGCATACAGATGGGCGGACAACTCACCCAGACCACCATCGTAGAGAACTTCCCCGGCTATCCCGAAGGTGTTGACGGCAACCAGATGATGATGGACCTGCGCAAGCAGGCAGAGCGCTTCGGCGCCGACATCCGCGAGGGCAGCATCGCCAAGGTTGACTTCTCGAAGAAGCCTTACGTGCTCACCACCGACACCGGCAAGGAGCTGGAGGCCGACACCGTGATAATCGCCACCGGAGCCTCAGCAAAGTATCTCGGCCTTGCCGACGAGAAGAAGTACAACGGACAGGGCGTAAGCGCATGTGCCACATGCGACGGTTTCTTCTACCGCAAGCGCACCGTTGCCGTGGTAGGCGGCGGCGACACCGCATGTGAGGAGGCCATCTACCTCGCCGGTCTGTGCAAGAAGGTCTACATGATTGTGCGCAAGCCTTACCTGCGCGCCTCTGACGTTATGAAGAAGCGTGTAGAGGAGAACGACAAGATTGAAATTCTCTACGAGCACAACACCGAGGGTCTCTACGGAGAAGACGGCGTTGAGGGCGCACACCTCGTGAAGCGCAAGGGCGAACCCGACGAGCAGCACTACGACCTGCCCATCGACGGCTTCTTCCTCGCCATCGGCCACAAGCCCAACACCGGCGTGTTCCGTCCATACATCGAATGTGACGAGACTGGCTACATCAAGACCCGCGGCGCATCGCCATGCACAAACGTAGAGGGCGTGTTCGCCGCCGGCGACTGTGCCGACCCGACATACCGCCAGGCTATCGTGGCTGCCGGCTCAGGCTGCAAGGCAGCACTTGAAGCCGAGCGCTATCTCGCTAAATAACGAAAAGATTAACGGATAATTAACGGGCATTAACGACTATATTTTTTAGGTCGTTAATGCCCGCTAATTATCCGTTAATTATTTTGTTAATTATTAATGTTCTCTCATTCATTGAGCAGTTGCTCAAGATTCTTCACCATCCCAGCCGCCATTGCCGACTTCCGCAAAGGCACATTCTCCGGAGTGAAGCCGCCCACAGCCTTGTTCAGCCGGGCAAGCTTTGCCTTCTGTCCACTCTTCTGGTAAGCCTTGCGCAGCTGAATGATCTTCTCGCAGTCCTGCAAGCCCTCAACAAGACGCTCGAAGCGTATGCTTGAGCGCGGACCAGGATAGATGCAATAGCAGTCGCCGGCAGCCCAGGTGCGGAAGCGCGAGTCGCGCAGCGGGTCGCGCGTCCAGCTGTTGTACGACCAGCGCAGATAGCCGTCGTAGTCGCCAGCCACGGCATGTATCGCCATCCATGTGGCATCGGCAGGAGCCGAGCATGTGAACGTGTTGGGAAATCCCTCTGTGCAGCATGTATAGTAGGTGCTTATCTTGCCCTCGGCGCGTCGTTTGGCGAGCACGTCCTTCGGGAAGTCGTTGCCGTAGGCAATGCAGTAGTAGTAGAGGTCGTTCTCTATCTCCTTGTGGTATACTCCGGCAAGCGAGATCTTATAGTCGGGGTCGGCATCCTTTATCACCTTTATGGCAGCCTGCATAGCCTCCATAGGGCGCTCGTCCATTGCTATGCAAGTCTTGTCGAACCATCCCTTCTGACGCAGGTGGCGTGCAAAGTCCTTCAAGAAGGAACCCCAGTACTCGGTGTAAGCCTCGTCGCCCGGTTGTGCCTTGACAAACTGCACACGGTTGGTAGCCTCATCATAGTAGTCGAAGCGCAGGTCCCATGGAATCATTGTGTAGCACGAGATGAGCCGGTTGATGCCAACATCATTCATCATGAAGTCGACATACTTGTCAAACACGGCATAGTCGTATGTCCACGAGCCGTCGATATGCTTTATGCGCGTCACCATCGAGTCGAAGTGGTCCTCGGTCTGTCCGTTCCAGGGCTTGTGCATGATGCTCGTCGTTATGGCATACTGCCCAGCGTCGGCAAGCATCTTCATTATAGGGCGCATGGCGTCGAAGTGGGCCTTGCTCCACAGCGGCACCTGATAGTAGCGCGCCACGGCATAAGGGTTCTGCCACAGGTCGAGGTTCATGTGCCACTTCTGCGGAGCGGGCAGCGTGCGGTCAATCACCTGCACCTTAATCTGGAGCGTCTGCGCCTCCATGTTCTTTCCGCTCACGGTGATTTGTCCAGTGTACATGCCAGGCGCGGCATCCGACGGCACACTCACGTTCACCCATATCGGCTGCGTGGAGTTGCGCTTGACGGGCAACAGGCGGTTGGTGTCGAGTACATCGGCAACCAGCGATGAGTCGAAGTCGACAGCATTGCGGTAGCCACAGCCGCTGCCGTCCTTGTTAAGCTCGTCGGTCATCACATAGCGCACGAAGTTGGTGCGCACCTTGGAAGCCGGTATCACCGACTTGCCCGAGCGCAGGTCGCCTACGCGTATCTCGGCATCGTCCACCCCTACCCTTGTCCACAGCAATGCCTGCGCATTGACGCGCTCGCCGCGCCATGCCTTGAGGGAAATGGTGTTGAGCCGCTTCACGGCAGGAATGTCAAGCCGACGATAGCGCGTGTCGATTGACGCCCAGCTAAGAAGTGTCGGAGCCGACAGCTTCGCCCACTCAGCGTCGGAGGAGTGAGGCTTGGAGTCGGTAAGTTCCTCGTATTGTGACAATGGAAATGGGTTGGCGGCAGTCTCCGTCTGCGCGCTTGCCGTCAGAGCAAGTGCAAGGAAGAGAGCCGACAGTTGGATTTTCTTTTTCATTTGGAATGTATTTAGGCGATTAGTTTTTAATATGTCAATAAAACAACTGCAAAGTTAGCTTTTTTTTCACTAATACCGAAGCAAATACTTAAATGTTGTGATTTTAAGGGTCAATGTCTTGCCTTTAGGGAAAAAGTTTTTATCTTTGTAGGAACAACTTGTAAAAAATAAGAATAACAGACAAAAACATTTATGGATAACACTACAAATACGAAAGTACATTCCTGCGCTGAGTCGCAGAATTTCTGGTTGTGGCTCGGCGCTCTTGTCATAGGCGCTGTGCTCGGCGTGCTCGGCATTGACTGGATAAACACGGCAGCTGGGTTTGTAGCCACGGTATACACACGACTGTTCCAGTTTATCGCCGTGCCAACCATCGCCCTCGCCGTCTGCATGACGCTTGCCACCTTCGGCACACAGCGCGACACGGGGCGCATATTCCGCCGCACCATCAGCTACACGCTGCTCACCACCATCGCGGCAGCCGCTGTCGGCATGTTGCTCTACCGCATCATCGGTCCCGACAACCTGCCTGTAGACGTAATACAGAGCAGCAAGGCAACCAACACACTGCCGGAGGAGATACAAGGTGCTGCGTCGTATTACGACTATGTGATAGGCATCGTACCGAACAACATCCTGCGGCCGCTCATCGAGGGCAACGTGCTCTCCATACTACTCATCGCCGTAGCCGTGGGCATTGCCTTGGCAAAGATGCCCGAGTCGGACAACAAGCAGACACTCATGCGCGGCTTGACAGCCATGCAGGACCTTGTGTCAACACTCATCCACTGGCTCATCCATGCACTGCCACTCGGCATTCTCGCTTTTGCGGCACAGTTGTCGGCTGAGGTGTCGGCAGGAATGGTGATGTCGTCGATAGGAAAGTATGTGGCAGTGATACTTGGCGGCAACGTGTTGCAGTTCTTCGTCGTGCTGCCACTGTTCCTCCTGTCGCGCGGACTGAACCCGCTGCGCGTAATGCGCCGCATGATGCCTGCCGTGCTCATGGCACTGTTCACCAAGAGTTCTGCCGCCACCCTGCCCGTCACCATACAGACAGCCGAGGAACAGCTGGGCGTGAGCAGCCGTGTGGCACGCTTCGTGTTGCCGATATGCACCACAATCAACATGAACGGATGCGCGGCATTCATCTTCGTGACATCGCTCTTCGTGATGCAGAACGGAGGTGTTGACATCACGTGGGGCACAATGATCATGTGGCTCTTCATATCTGTCATTGCCGCCATAGGCAACGCAGGAGTGCCGATGGGCTGCTACTTCCTCACGTTGTCGCTCATGTCGGGCATCGGTGCACCGGTGGCGATAATGGGCATCATCCTGCCGGTGTTCACCGTGCTCGACATGATCGAGACAGCCGAGAATGTATGGTCGGACTCCTGCGTGGCGTCGATGGTAGACAAGGACATCAAGTCTACAGACCGAGCTTGTATAGCTTAAAGTTCTTTACCTCCGCCTTGCCTCCCTCGGCATACACCTTTATGTTATTATAAGGCATTGTGGGGAACACAAGGTTGGTCATGGCTATGCGTCCGCCATCGACAAACAGCTCAACGGAACACTTGTCAACGAAGATGTCGAGGTGGTAGGTCTTCGATGTGGCTGCTGTTCCGGCATTAGCCGCATCCTCAGTCCAGCGGCTGTTGCCGCCTCCGTTGTCGGAACCGCACAGCGAGAGCGGCGCCCATGTACCGAGCGCGAAGTCGTTGCGGTAGTCAACGGCGAGGTCTTGCGACAGCTTGCCCTTCATCTCGCCTGCGGCTTCGGCGCGTTTCTCTATGTCGTGGCGTTCGGCAAGTCGGCCGAAATCGGTCAGTCCACTCTCGGCACGATCCATGACTATGCGCTTCTGCTTGAGGTCGAGGTATACGAGGGTGCGCTCCTCGCGGTCGTTGTAGAGCGAGAGGCCAATCACGTCGGAGTTGCCCGGAGCCACGTCTGCCTCTATCTCGAATGCCCCGTCGTTGTCGGCGAAGAGCGAGCGCTTGATGTAGGGGTTGGCGTTGTCGACGGTAATGTTGCCGAGCTGCTGCGTTTCCTTGCGCAGGGCGCGTGCCTCATCGACCACATTGGCAGACATGTACACCTCGCCGTTGTTGGAGAACAGCTTCAGCTCGCGCGGCAGGGCGTTGGCACCACGATACTGCCGGATAGGAGTGACGTTGGCATACTGCCAGTTGCTCATCCATGGCACGGCAACCACGCGGCTTCCGAGGTTGGAGAAGGTAACGGTTGCATAGTGGTCCTTGCCCCAGTCGAGCCATTTCACGGTCTGCGGTTTCGAGTCGCAATGGAATTCCTTGCCGTCGAACTCGCCGACAAAGTACTGTGTGGCTGATCCGCCATACACAAATCCCGGGTTAATGTTCACAATCATCACATACTTCTGCTTCGTCTTGTCGCCGTCGACGGGCAGCGGGAAGAAGTCGGGACACTCAAACTGGTTTGGCTGCGCGCCGAAGCCCTCACCCCACTGGCTCACATACTTCCACTGCTTGAGGTTCTTCGACTGGTAGAAGCGCATGTTCTTGTCGGCAGACACAATCATGTACCACGACTTTGTAGGCTCATACCAGAATATCTTCGGGTCGCGGAAGTTCTCAAGTCCGTCGAACGGAGTCACCACAGGGTTGCCCTTATACTTGGTGAACGTGCGTCCGTTGTCCTTGCTGTAGGCCATGCACTGCACCTGCACCTGCTTGCCGTCGCGCATACTATGCGACGTGTAGAAGGCTATGATGGCGTTCTTGCCGAATCCGGCTGAGTTGCGCGTGTCGACAATGGTGCTGCCAGAGAAGATGTGGCCCATCGGGTCGCGTGCTATGGCAGGGTCGAGATGCTGCCAGTGGACGAGGTCGCGGCTTACGGAATGTCCCCAGTGCATGTTGCCCCACTTTGAGCCGTAGGGGTTGTATTGGAAGTAGAGATGGTACTCACCATCCTTGTAGGTCAGTCCGTTGGCGTCGTTCATCCATCCGTAGAGCGGAGTGTGGTGGTAGACGGGGCGGTAATAGTCGGTGTTGCGAGTGTCGAACGTGTCGGAGAGCCGCATCTCCTTCAAGGCTACGGCGTCTGCGGCCAAGCCCACAATCTTCACGGTTGCCTTCTTGCCCTGCGCGAGGGCAAACGGCACGGAGTAGTCAACCTTCGACTGGGCGAGCCTTATGTCCATCCAAGTGTCCGACGGCTTGCCCTGGTCGAGCAGCACCTGAGCCTCGGGGCGCGACTCCTCGATGGGGAGGATGAGATATTTCGTCGGGTTGTTGACGGTGATGATGGTGGTGTCGCCATGCTGTGTTGTCTGCATGGATTGTGCGGTGGCTGCTGCCGAGAATGTGGCGGCAAGAGCAGCGAGACATAGAGTCTTATTCATTTGTATTTTGTTTTTAGTTATTATTTATTATTTATCCGTAGCGGAGGTCTCCGGCCTCCGCAGAAAGCAGATATTGGCAATAACATAAATTGACATATTGCCAAGTAAATGATGGTTGCAGCGGAGGCCGGAGACCTCCGCCACGGATTAGAATTTTAAGCTTGCTGTGAACTCTACGGTGAACGGACGCAGATAAGAGCCGGTCATGAGTTGGTTCTTGATGCCTTTGGCCTCGTCCTTGGTGATGAGTTCGGCTCCGGCGATGCTGCCCTTTGCTCCGGTCTGGTTGAGGAAGTTGACGACGGTGCAGCCGAGAGCGAGCCGTTTGTTTGCCTGCCAGTTGAGTCCGCCGAATGTTTCCCAGTGGCCGTTGAAGTAGTAAGCCTCGTTGATGTTGGCGTAGGTCTTCGAGAAGTAGCGGAACGATGTCCACAGTTTCAGTGTCGGAGTAATCATGTAGCTCGGGTCAAGCTCGATGAGTACCTGCGGAATCTCAGCCACGATGTTGCCAGTGGCATTTATCTTGCCCTCGTAGCCGCTTGAGAACTTCACGCTTGTCTCATACTTCTTATAGGTCGGCTTCTGGTATGTGAAGAGGAAGTGGAAGTCGAATCCGCGGAACGGGTGAGCCACCACATCGGTTGTCCATCCCCACGTCTGAATGTCGTAGGTCAGCGGAGCCGCCTTTATCTCGCCGTCGTGCTGGAGGTTGAGCGTTGAGTTGTTGTTGGTCTTCGATATGTAGGAGAAGAGCGATGTCAGGCTCAGCCACTTGTTATTGTAGTATATTCCGGCACGGCCGAGCGGCACGCTAATCTTGTCGGTGTTTGGCATAGATGCCGGGGCGAAAGTCGAGATGTTAGGGTGCTGCACAATGTAGGTGAAGTCGCCGGTGAATCCGAACTCATTGGTGAGCTTGTAGGTAAGGGCGGCAGTGAAGTCGTAGTTCACCCAGTTGTATGCCATAGGTGTGGGAGCAATCTTTGTGCCATCGGGAGCCGTCGTGCCGAGATAGTAGTCGGCAAAGCGTCCTACGAACTCGCCGTTCTGGTTCTTCACGGCAGCGTTCTCACCCTTCAGACGCTGCCATTCGAGGCGTGCGCCGTAGTAGGCATTGAGTCGTGGGGTGATGTCCCAGTCGTGGGTGAGGTAGAGGGCGAGTTTGTTCTCGTGGCCCTTGTAGTATTCCGAGGCGTTCTTGTTGAAGTCGTAGAACACACTCTGTGTCTTGTTCGCGTCCCAGAGGCGCACGGCATACGAGCCGTCCTCAGGCACGCTCTGGTCGTACATGGTTGTATTGGAGCAGTAGTCGATGTGGTAGTACCACTCGTTTACGCCTACGCGCAGTGTTGAAGACTTGAAGCTTTTTGATAGTTCGGATGTGAGCAACAGCTCGTTGATGGTTCCGGCGTTGAGGCACGACATGCGGGTCTGTACGTAGCGGCCGTCATATTTTTGAGCCGCACCCATGGCGTCGGTCTGCATATAGTTGTAAGTTGATGCCGCACCGTCCGCCTTGAGGTCGATGAGCTGCATCGGTGTTTGGTAGACAAATGCTCCGCGTGCGTGGTCGAAGCGCACGGATGTCTTCCAGTTGAAGCCATTGCCGAAACTGAGGTTGTTGAGGAGCGAGAACTCGGAGGAGCGGTTTTCATCGTAGTCGTAGAGCGAAGTTTGCTTCAATTCGCCGGTGCGCATGTCGCGGTAGGTGATGTTGGCGTCGATGGGCAGGTAGGAAGTGGTGCCAAGCTTGAACTTGCCGAACTCCTTCACTGAGCCGTCGCCCACGTAGATGAACGGTGCCGACTGTGTGGCGTAGTTGTATGCGGGGTGTGAGTTGCTGTACTTGTACATGGCGGTTAGTTCGCCGCGCCCCTCGGCGTAGCGTTTCGTCAGTGCCGCCTTGTATATCTGTGTGCGGTCCTGGTATTGCGAGGAGCGCAGCTTGAACGTTCCCGGGTCGAAGTCCTGGTAGGCGCTGACACTATAGAAGAGGTCTTTGGCGAGAGAACCGTTCATGTTGAGTGAGAACTCCTGCAGGCCGAAGTGGTTGGTCTTGTAGTTGAGGGTGCCTTGGAAGCCCTCATTGCCGAGCTGCGTACGCGAATTGACCGCATAACCTATGTTGCCAGTGGTAATCGCAGTCTCCGAAATCTTGAGCAGTCCCACGTGCGACAGGCTCGCGTCGGAGCGCCATGTGGCGTTGACGGGGTGCGGATTGGTGGCATATGTGACGGGCAGGCCGTTCTCAAGAACGTTCACGTCGGCAGATGGAAGTCCTATCTGAATCTCGCGCGGACCGTTAGCGCTTGCCGCGTTGAGCATCACGTTGCGGTCGCCCTCCTCCTTGGAATTGGAAGACTTGGCATTGCCATCGTTCTGTGCGTTGGCTGCAACCGCCATGATAGAGGCGAGAGCCATGGCTGAGAGTTTTGTGTAGCTGTTGGAATACATAATGTGTGAGGTTTTGTTTTTTGTTTTTTTCGGTTTAAGTTGTTGTCGGAATTTCAAACGTTCCCATTTCTTGAATGTTGGCGTCGTTGTTGTTTCGACGCTGCAAAATTAGAAATACGGCAAGGGAATGGAGTTAACATATCGTTCATATGGAGTAAAAATTGTTGCATGAAACATTTGTCTTATCAGATGAACGAAAAGTGAAACACCAGTAAAGGCTTTGTAAAACTTGAGTTGATCCCCGTGGCGGAGGTCTCCGGCCTCCGCAGAAAGCAAATTGGCATATAATAAATATTGGCTGCTGCGGAGGCCGGAGACCTCCGCCACGGGCGGATAGCAATAATCGTTCATGCCAATGAATATTTGTTTCATGTGAGGAATTTGCAAGCCGTGGAAACATTTCTTACATCACGTTTCCCACACAACCCGTAACTTTGCGGCAGAAATCATTCCTAAGGAACTAAAAACAAATTTCAAAACAATGAACAACTCCAACTCATCCAATTCAAAGCTAACACTCATCCCCGTGATGGCGGCATTCTTCACCATGGGATTTGTCGACCTCGTGGGCGCAGTGTCAAACAACATGCAGGAAGACTTCGGGCTTAGCGACTCGGCAGCCAACTTCTTCCCCTCGCTCGTGTTCTTCTGGTTCCTCATTTTCTCCGTGCCCACGGGCATGTTGATGAACCGCATCGGACGCAAGAAGACAGTGCTCCTTTCTATCATCATCACCACACTGGCTGTCTTCCTGCCACTCTTCGACAGTTTCATGCCGTCGCAGCAGAGCCAGCTCTGGCTGATGTACATCTCGTTCTCGCTGCTCGGCATCGGCAACGCCATCATGCAGACCAGCATCAATCCGCTCGTGACGATGATTGTGAAAGGCCATCTCGCCTCGACACTCACCTTCGGACAATTCGTCAAGGCGATAGCCTCGTTCATCGCTCCACTCATCGCGGCATGGGGCGCCACGACCACCGCTCCCATACTCGGACTCTCATGGCGCATCCTCTTCCTCCTCTTCTTCATCATCGGCATGATTGCCACGCTGTGGCTCGGCATGACCCACATCGAGGAGGAGCCTATCGAAGGCAAGGCGTCAGGCTTCATCGACTGCATCAAGATGCTCGGCTCACCCATCATCCTACTCTCTTTCCTCGGCATCATGTGTCATGTGGGCATCGACGTGGGCACCAATGCCGTGGCTCCCAAGATTCTCCTTGAGCGCATCGGCGGCGAGGGCGACACACTCAGCATGTTTGAGTATGCCACGAGCATCTACTTCGCCTTCCGCACACTCGGCTGCTTCACTGGCTCAATTATCATGCGCCGATTAAACATCCGCGTGTTCTTCACCGTCATAGTATTGATGATGGGTCTCGCAATGGTGGGCTTCGTCTTCGGCACCGAGAAGTGGGAACTCTGGGCAGCCATCGCTCTCGTGGGCTACGGCAACAGCAACGTGTTCTCCATCGTGCTCTCGCAGGCTCTGCTGTCGGCACCTGAGAAGAAGAACGAGGTCAGCGGACTGATGATTATGGGACTCTTCGGCGGCACCGTCTTCCCGCTCGTCATGGGATTCGCAAGCGACGCCGCCAAGACTGCCGGTGCACAGTATCCACAGGTGTGGGCCGCTGTGGTAATGGCAGTGGGAGTGGGCTATTTGCTGACGTATGTAACAAAGGTGAAACAGTAAGCCCCTCCCCCTCGCCGCCTTTGGCGGCTCTTGCCCCTCCCCTTAGGGAGGGGAGTGAGATGCTTTTACTGGTGACATTTATGGCATCATATATAGATTTATTTATGGCATCATATATAGATTTATTTAAAACATTATACATAGCTTTATTTAAGGCATTGTACATAACAATAATATTTTAACAACCCAATAACAAAAAAAAACACCCATCGCCACACATTACTCCCCTCCCTAAGGGGAGGGGCAGAGCCGCCAACGGCGGCTGGGGGTGGGGCTTATAATTATGGAAAATTACGTAGTAGGTCTCGGCGAGGCACTCTGGGATGTGCTTCCCGAAGGAAAGAAATTAGGTGGCGCTCCGGCTAACTTCGCGTTTCACGCCGGACAGTTCGGACTCAACGCTATCGCTGTGAGCGCTCTTGGCGAGGACAAGCTTGCAGAAGAAACGATACAGCAACTTGAGGAGAAGCGGCTTCAGTATTGCATGCCGCGCGTGCCATATCCAACCGGCACCGTGCAGGTGACGCTCGACGACGAGGGTGTGCCGACATACGACATCAAGGAGAACGTGGCGTGGGACAACATTCCGTTCAACGATGACGTGCGCCGCGTGGCTGAGAACACGCGCGCCGTGTGCTGGGGTTCGCTGGCACAGCGCAACGTGGTGAGCCGCGAATCAATATACAAGTTCCTCGACGCAACGCCGAATGACTGCATGAAGATTTTCGACATCAACCTGCGCCAGAACTTCTACACCAAGGAAGTGATATGCGAGAGCATGAAGCGTTGCAACGTGCTGAAGATTAACGATGAGGAACTGATAATCATCGGACGTCTGTTCGGCTATCCGGGCCTTGACATCGAGAACAAGTGCTGGCTCATACTCGGCAAGTACGACCTCGACATGCTTGTGCTCACCTGCGGAGTGAACGGCAGCTATGTGTTCACGCCCGGCTCAATGTCGTTCCAGCCCACGCCGAAGGTGGAAGTGGCTGACACAGTTGGCGCGGGCGACTCATTCACCGGCACATTCTGCGCCTCAATCCTCGAAGGTATGCCAGTGGCTGACGCACACAAGCGCGCCGTAAACGTAAGCGCATACGTATGCACGCAGAACGGCGCAATGCCGGAACTGCCTGAGGATGTGAAGAACATGAAGGACTAACCACAACTGGGAGAGGGGGCGCCTCGCCCCGGCATACTTAACTGGGAAAGGAGGCGCCCTCGCCTCCGGCATTATAACTGGGAGCGGAGGCGCCTCGCCTCCGGCATTATAACTGGGAGCGGAGGCGCCCTCGCCTCCGGCATCATAACTGGGAGCGGAGGCGCCTCGCCTCCGGCATGGCAATAATACAATCTTTGCGTGTCGGGGGCGAGGGCGCCCCCTCTCCCAGTTATTTTTTACACACTACTCGATTATATTATTGGCTCTTGGTTGGATAATGCTCAACATTTTTTTGATTTTTGATTTAGATTTGCCAAAATAGCTGTATATTTGTGGCTAATTATAAACCAATTAGGTGTGTCTAAAAGAATATCCAGCCAAACCCGATGAACAAACTTCTACGTATTCTACTAAAGTCAGTGCTTCTGCTATTGTCCGTCATGTTTGTGGCGTGCGGAAGCCACGAGAAAAAGCGCTATGTCATTGCCGTGTCGCAATGCTCCGAGGACACATGGCGCGAGAAACTCAACGAGGAACTGCGCATCGCAGCACTCTATTATAATGATGTCGATTTAAGGATTAAGTCGGCATATGACGATGTGCGCCTGCAAACCGAACAAATCGACCGGTTTGTCGACGAGGGCGTCGACCTGCTCATCGTCGCCCCTGGCCAGGTCTCAATCTCGCCTGCCATCGACCGCGCCTATGAGAAAGGCATACCCGTCATCATCTTCGACCGCCGCACACGCTCCAACAAGTACACCGCCTACATCGGTGCCGACAACCGCGAGATTGGTTCGGCAATGGGTGAGTATCTTGCCAGCGCACTGCCCCACGGCAACCGCATCATGGAGATGTGCGGACTCTCGTCGTCATCGCCAGCCATAGAGCGCAGCCGTGGCTTCGACAGCGTTGTGGCGCGCCGCCCGGAAGTAAGCATCGTCAGCCAGACCCATGCCGACTGGACCGAGCAGGGGGCCTACCGCACCATGGACTCCATTCTCTCGCAACCCCATCCCGCCTTCGACTGTCTCTTTGCCCACAACGACCGCATGGCAATGGGCGCGCGCCGAGCCGCCGCAAAACACGGGCTCGACGTGCGTCGCATCCGATTCTGCGGCATCGACGCCATGCCCCAGAACGGTGGCGGAATGCAACTCGTGGCTGACGGCACCCTCTTCGCATCATATATCTACCCGACACGTGGCGACGAGGTGATGCGCCTCGCCATGAACATCCTCACCCGAAAAAAATACAACCGCGAGAACCGACTCTCGTCGGCACTTGTCACCAAGGACAACGCCCGTGTGCTGCTCATGCAGAACGACGAGACCGTGCGCCAGCAGGACCACCTCTCCACCCTGCGCTCGCGTGTCGACAAGGCGTCAGCCGACTTCAACACTCAGCGCGAGTATCTGCTTGTGCTCCTCGTCTTCGTCGTGCTCCTTGTTGTGGCGTGCGCCTACGCCGTGCGGGCCTATGTCACCAAGGCACGCATCAACCGACAACTGAACGACTCCATGCGCAAGCAACAGTCCATGACCGAACAGATGGAGCGCATGACGCAGACGCAGCTCCAGTTCTTCACCAACGTAAGCCACGAACTGCGCACTCCGCTCACGCTCATCGCCGGACCTGCCGAACAATTGCTCGAAGACCCCACCATACGCGGCAACCACCGCACCATGCTGCAGATGATACAGCGCAACACGCGCATACTTATACAACTCGTCGGCGAGATACTCGATTTCCGTAAGGTGCAGAACGACCATGCCGAACTGCGTCTCAACCGCTTCGCCCTGCAAACGGAGATTGCGACATGGGCAGACGACTTCCGTGCCGCTGCCGCACGCCGCCACATCACCATCAACGTTGACACGTCGAACGTGGAGAAGGATGCCTTGATCATTGCCGACCGCGACAAACTGGAGCACATCTACTTCAACCTTATGTCCAACGCGCTGAAGTATACACCCGAGGGCGGACGCATCACCACCACCGTGAGCTACGCGCAACAGCGGTTCACCATCTGCGTGAGCGACACGGGACAGGGCATCGCGCCCGAGGAACTGCCCCGACTTTTCGAGCGTTTCTATCAGGCCAAGGGTTCCATCGGCGGCACCGGCATCGGGCTGTCGCTCGTCAAGGCATACGTTGACCTGCACAATGGCGAGGTACATGCCGAGAGTGAACCTGGCAAGGGCACATCGTTCATCGTCACCCTGCCCGACACGCAACCTGGCTACGACCCGTCGAAGGACACACAGCCGTTGCCCCAGGCTGAACACGGACTCGTTGACGACTCCTACACGCCCACCGACATAAAGGCTGAGGAGTCGGTGGAGCGCATCACCAACGCCGAGGACTTCGATGCCGAGCGTCCGCTCGTGCTCATAATCGACGACAACAATGGTATGCGCGCTTATCTGCGGTCTATCCTGAAGGACAAGTACAACGTGTCGGAAGCTGCTGACGGACAGCAGGGACTGGAGCGCGCGCGGCGCGAGGTGCCAAAGATTGTGGTGTGCGACGTGATGATGCCCGTCATGGACGGACTTGAGTTCACGCGCCGACTGAAGCAGGACACCGCCACAAGCCACATCCCCGTGATTCTGCTCACCGCCCGCTCGCTCACCGAACAACGCACCGAGGGCTACGACTGCGGTGCCGACTCCTACATCACAAAGCCATTCTCCGGCTCCGTGCTGCTCGCCCGCATCGACAACCTGCTGCGCTCTCGCGCCATGTTGCGCTCCCTCTTCTCGGGCAACAGCCAGAAGGAGGAGACAGAGGAGCAGGGTCTTGGCACGCAGGACCAGTCGTTCGTCAACCGTCTGCGCGACATCATACGCCGTAACATGGGCGACTCAGACTTCTCCGTGGAGCGTCTCGGCACCGAGATAGGTCTCTCACGCGTGCAGCTCTACCGCAAGGTGAAGGCCCTCACGGGGCAGACGCCAGTGGAGATACTAAGAAAGGCGCGCCTTGAGAAGGCACGCCTTATGATAGAGAAAACCGACAAGTCGATTTCCGAGATTGCTTATGAAGTGGGCTTCACCGCCCCGTCTTACTTCAACAAGTGCTTCAAGGACGAGTTTGGAGTGAGTCCGGGAGCAATGAGAGAAAGCCCGAATATTAAGTAGCAATTGGCTTATACAAATACTGCTCTCTATCTATGTACATAAATAAAAATGCCTTATTTTGTTTTGTAAATTCGTAGTAATCGCGTATCTTTGCATAGTAAACATTCAAAAGCAAAATATATGAGCTACACTAACGACAAAATAAGGCATCTTTTACGCAACACCGGCTTTTGGCATGGGTTCTTCTCTGTATTCAATCCGCTTGGCAACAAGGCTTCCTTGAACAGAATATGTGATGAAGTCTTGTCACAAGATCCTCGTGACGATTGGTATGCTATTGGCAATAACTTAAAGGTTGCTATGGATAAATTTCAGAAATCATCCTTATGGCAGAAGAATTAAATCAGAACACACCACGTAATGTAAATGCAGACGAGGTAGAAAAAATTCTGGATGAAATGCCGAAGGATAAGCGTCAAGTCCTTTAAACTGCCATATTATCCGTGCATAGGTCTTTTTATGGCCCTCTCCCCGCACCAGAAGATTTTGCTTCTTACGCAAAAGTAATGCCTACTGCGCCTGAGCGCATTGTTGCTTTGGCGGAGAAAGAACAGGATATTCGTGAGAGAACTAATAATCTCGTGATTAAAACGAAAGCAAAAGACAGTATATTAGGACAAGTATTGGCTTTTCTTTCTGTCATAGCCTGTCTTATTGTGGCTTATCTTTGTGCAGACAAAGGGCATGATGCAGTCGCAGGGGCTATTATCACAAGTGCGACTATACTTGCATCCATCTTTGCTTTAAAGACGTACCCAAAGAAAATAAGTAAAGAATGAATATGTTGTGGGAAACACGGAAATAATAGGGAAATTTAAGACAAATTTCCCTATTTGTGAGTTTTCTTGAAAATAAAGTATAGTTTTTATTTATACCTTAAGCATTTGTTACTACTTTTGCATTGTAATAATAAACTAAATATTATGAAACTTTATATATCCGCTGTATTAAAAAAGTATGGCAAGAAACAG
Source organism: Prevotella sp. (assembly GCA_050875085.1). GTDB lineage: Bacteria > Bacteroidota > Bacteroidia > Bacteroidales > Bacteroidaceae > Prevotella. Next base: position 76,228 of record JBNMLZ010000001.1, read on the forward strand.
CAAGAGGTTGCAGATGCTATTGGTCTTTCTCTTCAAACTGTAAAACAAACGATTTGCAATACCCCCCTCTTTGTCAACGCTTGAAAAATATGCAAGTGCTGTAAGATGTGATGTCCGGGAGTTTTTCTTTGACCCTAATTCTACGCAGCTACCTTTTAACAATAATACGAAGCCATAGAAAGTTATTTCTACCTTTATTTCATCAGAAACAGGTAAGAAATATAAGATAGTGGAAATCGAAGACTAAGAAAGAAAACCTATAACTAAAAAGTAAAAGATATGATAGATTTGTTTTCTAAGAAAAAAGGAATTGCATTTTTAATGTTATTTCTTTTAATAACACTGACTTTTTCCTGCACAAGGGATTCCAATCTAAAGGAATGGACTCCGGTCGGTGATGTAATTTCGTATACAGATACAATATATACAGCAAAAGACAGGTTTGGCAATATCGAGAAAGACGAATTGCTTTCTGTTCAAAAGCATTTCTTGAACGAACAAAACAAGGACACATTATTAATAAAATATGACAATACTGGCAAAGAAGAAGAACGCATAAGATATACTTATGACGATAATGAAAATGTTGTAAAGGAGGTGTCATATTCCAAAGAAGAGACTGTTGACGATTTTGGGGAAAAGTCTGTAAGCGAAACTACCAGGACTAAATGCTATACATACAAATTAGATGAAGGTGATATTTCTGAAAGGAAGACTGATTTTTATTATAAAAGGTATTATGATGGAATAGACTCTTGTGTTATTGACGGTGAGATACCTCATGTACAAACTACAGATTATGACACCGCAAAGATAGCGACTCTTTATAAATATGAAATACCTCAAGAAGTGCCTCCAGCTCCTAATGACAGCACGGATGTTTGTTATATAACTGATGGTAAAATTTCCATCTACACCAGACGACCAAGGAAATATCGTAATTTTTATTGGCTTTATGATGAACCAGATAAAGACTTTACTTACAATACATATAATGAGTATGGGCTTTTAAAAGAGGAGAAATATAGGGAACTTGAAAACAAAGGTTTTTATTATAGAAGTTATTATGAGTATGAGTATGATGCAAATAGAAATCCAGTAAAAATAAAGATTTATTATAATACTGATACCGATAGAGATAAAAAGCCTTACCAACTATGGATAAGGCATTATGAATATAAATAAACACCTGTTTCGCCCCTACTCTATTAGGCTTGAAAGCGTGAATTTTTATCACGTTTTCAAGCCTTTGTTTTTCTCTTATATCCATCTTTGTAGCTAACTCATTAATTTTTTCAACTTTATTATTGAGTCAAAGTTTTGACACAGCCGCCACGGATGAGATTATTTAGCTATGATGTCAATTGTTTTCTTCAGTCCACGCTTGCTGTCGGTGATGGTGAGCGTGGCTTTTCCTTTCTTGCCGTTGCTCTGCACCACAACCACGAGCTGACCGCTGAACAGCTTCATTTCCGGATTGGTGAACGGTTGGAGCGAGGTGGCGTCGCCGTTGCAGGTGGCGCGGAACGTGGCGGCTCCCGATACGGCAAACGTTAGGTCGTCGTCCACGGTTGGGCAGAACGTGCCGTTCTTGTCCTGGGTTGAGACGGTGATGAAGGCGAGGTCGTTGCCGTCGGCTGTTATCTCCTTGCGGTCAGCCTCAACCACGAGAGCCACGGGGTCGGATGCGGTGCGCACTGTCTCGGTGGCTACCGCCTTGCCGTCGTAGTCGTAAGCCACAACCTTCAGTTCACCCGGCTCATACTTCACGTTGTTCCAGCGTAGGCGGTAGCGGTCGAGTCGCGTGTTGGGATTCTTGATGATGCGTCCCTGGCTCTTGCCGTTTACGAACAGCTCGGCGCTGGGATAGTTGGTGTAGCAATACACGGGGGTCACCTCGCCCTCGCGTCCAGGGAATGTCCAGTGGGGCAGAAGGTGAAGGGTTGGCGAGTCCTTGCGCCAGTGCGAGCGGTAGAGCCAGTAGCGGTCTTTGGGCAGTCCGGCAAGGTCGCAGATGCCGAAGTAGCTTGAGCGCGACGGCCAGTACTCGTCGTAGGGCGTAGGCTCACCGAGGTAGTCGTAGCCAGTCCACACGAACTCGCCGATGGTGTAGTCGCGGTCGTCCTGCATCTGCCAGTCGTCGTCGGGCAGGTTGCTCCACGAGCAATACTCCACGTCGTACGAGGAGCATTGTCCGTCGGCATATACCTTGGAGTCGCTTGGCTCAACGGGGAACTTGTATACTCCGCGTGAGGAAACAGTCGATGCCGTCTCTGAACCAAGCAGGAAACCTTGCGGAAGCTGACGTATGTTGTTGTCGTACTTATGCACGCGGTAGTTGAAGCCCGGCACGTCCATCACCTGGGCGAAACCCGACTTCAGAGCGTCCTCGGCGCGGTCCATTCCCTGGGTCACGGGGCGTGTGGGGTCAAGGCGGTGGCAGATGTCCTGCAGGTGCTTGGCGATGTCGCGACCCTCGGTGCTCCACTGTTCCGGAATCTCGTTGCCAATGCTCCACATCACGATAGACGGATGGTTGCGGTGGTTGCGCACGAGGTTCTCTATGTCCTTGTCGCTCCACTCCTTGAAGTCCTTTGCATAGCCGTTCTTGCATTTTGGGTAAATCCACATGTCGAAGCTCTCCGCCATGACCATCATGCCCATCGAGTCGCACACCTCCATCTGCCATGTCGACGGCATGTTGTGCGCCGTGCGTATGGCGTCGCATCCCATCTCCTTCATCGTGCGTATCTGTCGGATAAGGGCAGCCTTGTTGATGGCAGCACCCAACGGACCGAGGTCGTGGTGCAGGCAAACGCCTTTAATCTTTCTTGAAACGCCATTCAACTGAAAGCCGTCATACTGCGACACCTTTACGGTGCGTATGCCCACCTTCTGCTGCGTCTCGTCGATGAGTTTGTTGTTGCGGTAGAGACGCGTGACGAGCTTGTATAGATAAGGTGACTCGGGCGACCACAGCTGCGGGTTGTCAATGGAGAGTTTTTTGATGGCATTGAAATCCGCGTCGAAGTCGCCGTAGCGGTATTGCGCCACAACATTGCCATTGCTGTCGACGAGGCGGTTCTCGATGGAGAGAGTCTTGTCCACGTTGTTCACGTTGGTGCAGATGCTTATCTCCGCCTTGCCGTCGGCTATCGACTCTGTGCGGAAATAGCTGCCCCACGGATTAATGGTGGCAACATCGGCATTGGTTACGAGCTGCACGGGGCGGTAGAGACCGCCGCCCGGATACCAGCGCGAACTCTCCTCGCGGTTGTTGAGGCTCACTGAAATCTCGTTCTGTCCCTTCTTCAGATAAGGCGCGGCGTCAACGCGGAAGGCGTTGTAGCCATACGCCCAGTGTCCGGCAAGATGACCGTTGACATACACGTGTGGGTCTGCCATGGCGCCGTCGAACTCCAGAATGGCAGTCTTCGGCAATTTGGTTATGTTGACCGTGGTCTTATAGAAGCCGCGTCCAATCCAAGGCAGCGCGCCCGAGCGTCCCGACTTCTCCGACTTCTCGGTCTCGCCGTTCTGCTCGATGGCAACATACTGCAAGTCCCATTTCTTGTCGAATGGTCCGCTGATGGCCCAGTCGTGGGGAATGACTACAGACTGGTAGTTAAGACTGTCGCGCGAGAACTGCCACTGCTTGAGGTTGATGGTCTGGCGCTGGGCGGAGGCGGGAAGGAAGAAGAGCCCTACCCCCAGTCCGCACAGCGTGCGGACTATTCCCCTCCCCGGTAGGGAGGGGAGTAATATGTGGTGTTTCATATACATAATATCCGTGGCGGAGGTCTCCGGCCTCCGCAGTAAGCAAAATCCGTTGTTATAATTGGGTGCAGCGGAGGCCGGAGACCTCCGCCACGGATGGGGATGTCGTTAGGAAATGAATCCTTTGCTGGGGATCTCTATTTGCCGGGGGCGAGGGCGCCCCCGCTCCCAGTTATAGGGCTTCGCTAAAGCATTTCATTGCCTTCGTCACCTTTCCGGTATGGTTGTTGAACAGTCCGCGGTTTATCCAGCTTCCAATCACTTTCTTTCCGCTTTCGTTCTCTTCGGGGAACCACCAGTAGAGTCCTTTCACCCGTGGGTGACGCTTGAGCATGGTCACGAGTTCGGTGGTGAACTGCGCCTGACCGTCCTCCGATATCGGGTAGAGGTCGGAATATTCATCGGCTGACTTCGCCCAGCGGTCGTTGTCGTGCGAATAGTAGAATGCTGTCTCGACAATCATGATGTCCTTCTTCGGAAAGTCGACGGCGAGAGAGTCGAGCGTGCGCGAGAGGTTGGGGATGTCCTTGTGCCACATGGGATAGTAGGACAGGCCGATGATGTCGTAGTCGACGCCATGGGCGGCGAGTCGGCTGTAATAATTCTTCGTGGCGTCCCAGTCGCCGGCGTGCTCGGTGTGGATGATGACGCGCGCCTCGGGGCACACCTCACGGCACGCGCGCACGCCACTCTTGATGAGGTCGGTCAGCACGTCCCAGCCTTCTTCCTTCATCGGGTCAACCTTTGCCGTGGGCCACAACATGCCGAACGTTATTTCGTTGCCCACCTGTATGAGGTCGGGCGCGCAGCCATTGGCTTTCAGATGGCGCAAGGCGCGGGCTGTGTGGGCATACACCGAGTCGCAGAGCTGTGCCGGTGAGCATTTCGCCCAAGCCTTTGGAGTGAACTGCTTGCCGGGGTCTGCCCATGTGTCGGAGTAGTGGAAGTCGAGCATTAGGTTCATGCCTGCCTTCTTTATCTGCTTGCATAGAGGCGTGATGTAGCCCAAATCCTGGCATACGCCCTCGTCCTTGTTCTCGCCGGGCGCGTCCTCGGGATTTACAAAGAGACGCACGCGGGCGGCATTCCAGTTGTTAGCCTTGGCGATGTCGAGGAAGGGGCGAGCCTTGCCACGCTCGTCGAGATACTTGGTGCCACGCTGCTCGTAGGTGGGCAGGAGGGAGATGTCGCCACCGAGGAGAGATACTTGGGCGGAAGAGGACAGGGAGAAGAGCCCTACCCCCAGTCCGCACAGCGTGCGGACTATTCCCCTACCCAAGAGGAAGGGGAGTGACATGTGATGTTTCATACGCTTATTGTTTACACTCTTGGTTGTTGGGTATAATATATTTCCTACAGATTGCTTATATATGTTTTATGCAACTTATTACATTTCACTCCCCTCCCCTTTCGGGGAGGGGAAAGCCGCTTTAGCGGCTGGGGGAGAGGCTATTGAGCGCTGCGGTCGGTTTCCCGTTTGCGTCGAACGCGCCCATGCTGTAGCCGTTCCAACCGCCGTAGCACTCCGGCTCCCAGTAGAAGATGCCCAGACACTCCGCCTTAGCCTTGCATCCGTCAACCATCTTCTTCATCATGGCTTCGGCATTGTCAGAGTCCCACGACATGCCAATCTCGCAAATCATGACCTTCGTGTTGTAGCGTGAGGCGAGTGTTGAGATGTTGTTGAGGCAGTTGTCGGTGGCGGTCTGCCAGTTGTCGTCGTCGGGATAGAGCGACATGCCTATGACGTCCCACTTGGCGCCGTGCGACTTCAGTCCGTCGAACAGCCATGTGTAGTGGCCGAGGTCGTCGCCCTTGTCGAGGTGGATGATGCACTGCGCGTCGGGGTAAACCGACTTGGCGGCTTCATATCCAGCGTTGTTGAGCGCCACGTAGTTGTCGATGTTGTTCAGATTGCTGCCCGACACAAGGCCGAGCGGCCACAGTATGCCCGTGTTCGACTCGTTGCCTATCTGCACCCACTCCACGTCGATGCCGTTCTGCTTGAGATATGTCAGCACGTCCTTGGTGTGGTCAGCCACGGCAGCCTTCATCTTCGTGAGGTCGTCCTTGAAGTCGGTCCAGCTTGCGGGGATGTTCTGCTTGCCGGGGTCAGCCCATGAATCGGAGTAGTGGAAGTCGATCATGATGCGCTGACCGAGACTCTTGGCGCGGAACGCCTTGGCGAGCACGTCCTGCTTGCCGCACCAGCCACCGGCAGGATTCACCCACACGCGCAGACGGATGGCATTTACGCCGAGGTCGCGCAGGAGTGTCATGCAGTCCTGCTCGGAACCGTTGGCATTATAGAACTTCTTGCCGCTGGCTTCCATTTCGGTGAGCCAGCTTACGTCGGCACCCTTGGCAAAGCCAGTCATGTCGTAGGTGGGTTCCTGCTGTGGGGTTGTGTTGTCGTCGTCGCTGCAAGCTGAGAGTGAGAAGAGAGCGAGGGCAGCTATGAGAAGGGGTTTGATGATATTTTTTTTCATAATGATAAGAAGCCCCACCCCCAGCCGCGGAGCGGCTTTCCCCTCCCCTTAGGGAGGGGAGTGATGTGTGGAGGTGGATTGGGTTTATTGGTTTAAGTTAATGTTTTCTTATTGTAAAATTAAAATGTGTATATAGGTGTAACAATTTTATGCCTTTATCATATGCAATCTACACATATTACTCCCCTCCCTAAGGGGAGGGGAAGCCGCGCTACCGCGCGGCGGGGGAGGGGCTGTACCCCCATTTCTTCGTCTTCAAATCCACTGTCACCGTGACGGTTTCTCCCGCTTTCGCACCGTCGTCGAACCAGATGTTCCATGCTCCGACATCGGCGGAGAGTGTGAAGATGTCGCTCGGGTCGGAACCGTAGATGATGGAATTCTCGCGGTCGGCAATACGGAAGTTCTCCCAGTCGGCGGTGAGCGTGTAGGTGCCGCTGTAGGTGGTGTCGCCTGTCTTGGCGAGGCGTGCAAGTTCCACGGACACGTCGTCCTTGCTCACCATGAACAGCTCGGCAGGATATTTCGTCTCGGGCTCGTCGGTGGCGTTGAAGTCAACCTTGCCTTCAACGACAGAGTAGTTCAAGTAGCCACTGCCGTCAGCCTCGACGATGATGGTGTAGGTGCCAGCCTTGGCGATGGTGATGCCCGTTGAGGCTGATGCCTGGGTCAGATGTCCGTTGGCTGCGGCGAAGAGCAGCGTCTTGTCGTTGGCGTAGTCGGTGCGTGTGGTGGTGTTGTACTCCTTGGCGTCAGCGTCGATGGCGACGGTCTGGTTGTCAGCGGTGGTGGTGATGTAGTAGCCCCACTGCTGTCGCTTTGAGTAGTAGGTCATGTCGTTGCCGTTAGCCTTGAGCTGCGCGAGCAGCGTGGCGCTCCACTCCAGTTGCTTTGTGTCCACCTTGACGTACCATGCTCCGGCACCGTCGGCAAACCAGCAGTTCCATGCGTCGGCAGAGTTGGATATGTCGAAGGCGTGGCCGTCGATGGCGGCGTTGCCCCATGTGTCGCCCGAGTATTCGTAGAACCAGCAGTTGAGCCATGCCGTGGCATTCATGTAGCCGGTGTATACACCGTCGGCTTCGGGCGAGTGTAGGTAGGCAATAGTGTCGGTCTTGTTGGAGGCGAGCACGGCGAGCTTGGTCATGTCGACGAAATAGGGCTTCACGCTCACGGCGCACACGTTGCTGTACTGCGGCTCCATGTTGTCGCCAGCCTTGGTCTTGATGCGGAAGTAGATTTTGCCTTCGGTGTTGACGTTGATGCCGAGGGTCTGGGCGAGCGTGTTAAGCTCTGTTCCGGTGTAGGCTTTTGAGAGCGTTGAGGCTGCCGACTCGGTGGCGCTGGCGAAATTCTCGGATGCAGAAGCCTCAACATAGGTCTTCAGCATGTTGTCGGGTACGGGACTGTTCTCGTCGCTCGACAGGAGCGTGGGGTTCTTCCATGCCAGTTCAAGCACCACGGTGGCGCGCTGGCTGATGTCGAGGTCTACCTTCGACGCGGTGGCGATGAGGTCGGACGGTGCCATGCCGTCAACGTATACTGTGTCGCCGTCGTTGTTGCAGCTTGCGCATAGAACGGCAAGACAAAGATACAGAAATATTTGGCTTAAAAGCTTTTTCATATCGGATTTTATTGATTTAGATTAATGTAAACATTTGCCTTCACTGGGAGCGGGGGCGCCCTCGCCCCCGAAGAAATATATTAAAGACCGGAGGCGAGGGCGCCTTCTATCCCAGGTAAAGAGCGGGGGCGAGGGCGCCTCCTATCCCAGGTAAAGACCGGGGGCGAGGGTGCCTTCTATCCCAGGTAAAGACTGGAGGCGAGGGCGCCCCCTATCCCAGGTAAAGGTCGGGGGCGAGGGCGCCCCCGCTCCCAGTTAGTATCCCTCGTTCTTGAGGTTCGGGTTTGCTGTGAGGTCGGTTGACGGTATTGGGTAGATGTTGTACTTGTTGTCGACAGCCATGCCGTCCTTGGTGCCGCCCTTCCATTCCCATATATAGGAAGATGTGGTGAACTCACCAAAGCGTATGAGGTCGGTGCGGCGGTAGCCCTCCATGTAGAGCTCGCGTGCGCGCTCGTCGATGATGAACTCCTTCGTGAGCTGGCTTTCCTTGATGTTGCCGCTATCGTCGCCGTAGGCACGCTTGCGCAGGTCGTTGATGTAGGCTACAGCCTGGGCGCGCGAGCCCCCCTCACCGCCGCGAACCACAGCCTCGGCATACATCAGATATACATCGGCAAGGCGGAAGAGCGGGAAGTCGGTGGCTGCTCCGTAGGATGCAGTGTTGGAAGCTGTCTCGCCGTTGTCCTTCAGATTAGTCCACTTGGTGAATAGATAGCCGTCCTGCTGGTTGGTGAAGTCATCGATATACTGGTTCTGTCCGTCGGTGAAGAACATGAAGCGGTGGTCCTTGGCAGGGTCGGTGAACTTTGCCGTGAGATTGCCGCGTGAGCGGAAGTTGCCCCAAGGCGACTCCACGCCGATGGAGTGGCTGTCCTCAGACTTCGATGTGCTGCTTGCGGAACCGCAGATAAGATATGTGGTTGAGCCGTAGGTGATGAGATGCTCGGGATCCTGCGGCAGGGCGAAGATAATCTCGTTGGTGCGCTTGTCGTTGTCGGCGTTGAAGAGCTGGGCGTAGTCGGCGTTGAGCGTGTAGCCCTCGCTGATGGCGCTGTTGCAAGCCTTTATGCATTCGGTGTAGTGTGGTGTGCCGGTGTACACCTCGCTGTTGAGGTAGAGCTTGGCGAGCAGCGTGTAGGCGGCGCCGCGCGATGCCTCGCCATAAGGACAGTCGGCTTTCGGGGCGAGGTCGGCCACGCAGTCGTTAAGCTCCGACTCTATGAACTCGAAGGTCTGCTGCGGTGTGTAGCGCGGCGGAACGTAGGAGCCGATGGGGTCGTTCTCGCTGACGAACGGGATGTTGCGGAACAGGTCGAGCGCATGATAATAGAACAGCGCGCGCATGAAACGCGCCTCTGCCTTGTAGCGGCGCAGCTTCTGCTGGTCGGCGTCGGAGAACGACGAGAGCTTTGAGTCGGAGCAGTTGCGCAGGAACTCGTTGCAGAGCGTGATGTTGTAGTAGATGCGGTAGTACATGTCGGACACCCATGTGTCGGTGGCGTCCCACTTCATGAACGACACGTTGCTCAGGTCGTCGCCCGTGAGCCATGTGTAAGCCATCTCGTCGGTGGGCGCTTCCTGGAGGTTGAGATAGGTGCGCATGTAGTTCTCGCCGTGGTTGGAGGCGTAGTCAACACCCGACGACTCCTGTCCGGTGGCGGTCATCGATGCATAAATCTTGCCGAGCACCGACTCATAGTTTTGCAGGGATGTATACACCTGCTCGGATGTTGTCTCGGTATGTGGGTATTGGTTGAGGTCGTCGGTGCACGCGGTGTTGAGCGTCAGGGCGGTGGCGACGAGGCAACCGAGGAAATATTTGTTCATTGTCAGATTTTTTTGTTTGTTGGTTGTTAGTTACTTTGGTAGGATGTAGTGGGTATGGCAAGGATGCCATACCCTCCTACGTTTCTGCTGCTTATGTTGTGTTACTACTACTTAATTGTCGTGCAATTCAGGCTTCTCTGCTGTCTTACTTCGGTCGGTCAACATGCTTACTTCGGTCGGTCAACATGCTTACTTCGATCGGTCAACGTGTTTACTTCGACCGAAGCACGACAACAACGGAGCTTCTTTTAGAAGACATTAATTGTCCTTTTGGATGACATTCATTGTCCTTTCATCCGACGTTTAGAACTGTAATCCAAGACTAAGCGTATATGTTCTCGGACGCGGATAGAAGCTGCTGTCAACACCGTTGGGCACTTCGGGGTCGGCACCCGAGTAGTTGGTTATGCAGAACACGTTCTGCACCATTGCCGAGAGCGACAGCGAGCACCACTTTGTTATCTTTCCGAAGTTGTAGCTCAGGTTGATGTTGTCGAGCTTGAGGAACGATGCGTTCTCAACGTAGTAGTCCGACAGATACTGGCGGGTCTGGAAGCCCGTCTTCATGTAGCTGCGGTTGAGGTTGTTGAGTTGCAGTCCGTCCGACCAAGTCTCAAGTTCCCAAGCCCCGGTGTTCATCGCCGTGGAGTTGTAGACGTAGTTGCCGATGTTGGCGCGGAAGCTCATGCCGAGCGTCAGTTGCTTGTAGCGGACGGAGGTTGAGAGTCCCATTATGTAGTCGGGCATCGGCGAGTGGTAGCGGTAGCGGTCGGCGTCGTTGATGATGCCGTCGTGGTTGAGATCGGCGTAGGCTCCTTCAATCGGTTTGCCGCTGCGGTCGTAGAGCTGCTTGTAGACGTAGAACATGTTGGGCGCGTAGCCCTCGGTGAGCACCTGTATCTGGTTGTTGTCCTTGACGGTCGGGCCTACAATCATGTTGGTCTTCTCGTCGGTTTTGACGAGCGAGAGGTTCTTGACGGTCATCTTCTGCCACGTGAAGTTGTAGGAGAGGTTCCACTCCCAGTCCTTGGTCTGTATTGGGGTGGCATTAAGCGTAACCTCGATACCCTTGCTGTCGACGTTGCCAACGTTGGTGGTGATGGTCTTGGCGAACTGCGTTCCGGCGGCGGCAGGCACGGTGGCGATGAGGTCCTTGGTCTTGCGTGTGTAGAAGTCGAATGAGCCGGAGATGCGGTTCTTCAGGAGACCGAAGTCGAAGCCCACGTTCCACGAGTCGGTTGTCTCCCACTTGAGGTTGCTGACGTAAGCCTCCGGGCGGTAGGTCTTGACCCACTGTCCGTTGATGTAAGCCTCGGCTCCGGCGGCGCTCGACGTGTAGACCGGCAGGTAGTTGTAGTTGCCGTTCACCTCCTGCTGTCCGGTCACGCCGTAGGACGCGCGCAGCTTGAGGTTGCTCAGCACGGGGTTGTCCTTGAGGAACTTCTCGTTGGATATGGTCCAACCGAGACCCACCGACGGGAATGTGCCCCAGCGGTATTTCTCGCCGAAGCGCGACGAGCCGTCGCGTCGCATGGTGGCGGTGAGGAGGTAGCGTCCGTCGAACGAGTAGTTCACGCGGCCATAATAGGAGAGCAGCACGTGGCGGTAGTCCTCTGCCTTGTGGCTCTTGAGCTGCGAGCCGGCGACATTGTATTCTATCGTCTCGGGCGACGTGGTCTTCCAGTACTGGTAGTCGTAGCCGATGGTGGCATCGACGTTGCTCTTGGCAGCCTCGAAGTAGTGGCCGTAGTTGGCGTAGAGCGTGAGCAGATTGTTCTGCTTCTTCTGCGGGCCGTAGTTGTAGCTGTAGCCGCCGTCGAAATAGTTGGATGCGGCATAGTCGGGGATATAAGTATGACCTTTGCCCTGGGCGATGTCGGTTCCGACAGTGGCGTGGAGCTTGACGTCGGGGAAGAAGTGGAGCTTGTAGTCAACGTCGAAGTTGCCGATGAAGCGCTTCACGTTGCTGCCCGCGTCGTACATGTCGACAAGACCGCGCGGGTTGCGTTGCCCGGCAGACGTGTTGATAGGGTTGCCCTTGGAGTCGAGCGACTCGGTGTAGCCGCCGAGCTTGTCGGAACCGGAGTATACGGGGAGCGTGGGGTTGAACGTGGCGGCGGCCCAGATGGCGTTGCCGTTGTAGAAAGAGTTCTTGGCTATGGAGCCTTTGGCGTTGAGCGTGAGCTTGAGGTGGTCCTGGAATAGACTCGGGTTGAGCACTATCGAGCCAGTGAAACGCTCCGCCTTGTCGCCGCGGATGATGCCGTTCTGGTTGGAGTAGCCCACGGATGCGCGGAACGGCAGACCCTTGACGATGTTGCCCGACAGCGAGAGGTTGTCGTCGGTGGAGAGCGACGTGCGGTAGACCTGGTCATACCAGTCGGTGTTGGCTGTGCCGAGCAGAGCCTTCTCGGCGTCGGTGCCGTGGGCATTGATAACCTGGCGGAACTCGTCGGCACTCAGAATGTCAACCATCTGGGCACGGGTCTGCATGGTGTTGGTCGACGTGAACTGCACGTTGAGCTTGGAGTCGGAGCCTTTCTTGGTGGTTATGATAATGACGCCGTTGGAAGCGCGCGAACCATAGATAGCGGTTGATGCCGCATCCTTCAAGACAGTCATCGACTCAATGTCCTGCGGGTTGATCATGCTCAGGAAGTTGTCGGCTCCACTGATGCCGCCCACCTCCAAAGGCACGCCGTCAACGACAATCAGCGGGTCGTTGCTTGCGTTGAGCGAGGCACCGCCACGCACGCGAATGGTGCTTCCTGCGGTGGCAGAACCCGAGTTCGACATAATCTGCACACCCGATACCTTACCGTTGATGAGCTGTTCGGGAGAGGAGATGGCACCCTTGTTGAAGTCCTTCGCCTTGACGGTAGACACCGAACCCGTGAGGTCGCTCTTGCGCGTCGTGCCATAGCCTACCACGACCACCTCGCCAAGCTGCCGGTCGTTGGAGTCGAGCGCGATGGTCATCACGCCGTTCTTTATCTGCACCGTCTTTGCGATATATCCTATATAAGACACGGAGATTTGCTTTGTTCCCTCGGGAACAGAGAGTGAGAAGTTGCCGTCGATGTCGGTCACGGCACCCGTCTTGCCACCGTCAAGCTGTATGGTGGCACCCATAAGAGGTTCTTGGTTGTTGGCATCCACTACGCTGCCCTTGATGACGCGGTTCTGCGCTATGGCGGAGAGACTCGTTGTGGCAAGCAGTCCGGCGAGAAGCAGCGAGAAACGCCTTGCGGTTTTGTTTTCGTTAGATTTGTTCATGCTGCGAACGATTTAGAACGATTAGGTAAATTTTGTTTTTTGGTTCGGCTGCAAAATTAGAAGAATTGACGTATATCAAGCAAAACAAATTAGACAAAAGGCACGACAAAATGGACAAACAGCCCCAAGGATGCCCATAAATAGAGGGTTTGGGAGAAATGTAAAGCAATTTGTTTCCGTATGTCGCGGAATATTTGTAATTTAACGGCGTGAAACTGAAACAATAAAAATATACGATTATGGAAGCAACAATTTTTAATCCGATACAGGTGCATTTGTTGAAGATGTTTGAAATAGACAAGTCGCAAAAAGGACTTGATGAACTGAAGAACTTGTTGTATAAATACTATTCTTCTAAAATGGAAAGTGCTCTTGAGGCTTTATGGGATTCGGGGGACCTGGACCAATCGCGTCTTGATGAGATAAATGAAATGGATTTACATATTGTGCGATAGCGGCACAGGCAAAATGCATAATTTCCAACGATCATCATTATGACATTCTGTCTACTATACCATTTCCTAAAGTCGAAGTGTTGAGACTTGTGGATTTTATGGAAAAATAAAGGTAATTTAACGGCGTAAAACATAAACAATATTATGGCAATAAGAAAAATATGTATAGCACTTGTCGCGATATTCTTTACAACAAATCTGTTTGGACAAGCAAAGAGTATTGACGAGAGAATAGGCGAGGCCATGAACGGCAGTGATTGGGCTGGGCTTAGGGACTTATACCTTTCTGAAGGCAAGGACTTGCAGACCCCGTTCATGACTCCACTCTCAAAATTCTTCATAAGCCAATTCTATAACAAGCCAGACAGTGCAATCAAGTACGGCAACGAGATTTTGGAGAAGTATCAAGACGAGCTAAGTTCGTCGGTGCCTTCAATATTGTATTTTATGGCTGAAGACTATGCGGCATTAAACCATTACGACAAAGCCTCGGCATTGCTGCATAGTCTCAATGAGGCATATCGGCAAGCCGGGCAACCAGTCAATCCTACCTTTGAGGGTTATGAGGACATATATTCCAAACTTTCAGAGACAGGGGCTTTTAATATAAATAAGCCAAATCATGATGTCCACGTTCCTTTGTCAGTCCATAAGAATGAAAAGGGCAGTCCCGAGATGCTGTATATTATGGCAAATATTAACGGAAAGAATGTGAGATGCACTTATGACACTGGGGCAGGCGTTAATATTATGACTTCTGAATTTGCAAGGAATATAGGTGCTAAAGTCATACCGACAAAGAGTATACAGATGTTAGGCATGTCACATGCAACGAGCAAAGGCCTTGTTGTGTTGGATTCCTTAAAACTTGGTGATGCCGTTTATCGGAACGTGCCTTTTATTGTTGTTGACATAAAAACAGATAATGAATTGGCTAACAAGAAGTTCAAGGAACTTGACTATTCCTGTGTTATAGGCAGTCAGACAATGATACCTTTGAATGAAATATGTTTTGATTTTGAGAAAATGCAACTGACAATTCCTGCATCATGTTCCCAGACTCCAGCCTATGCTCCAAACTTTTATCGTTCCGCCCAGCATGGATTGCATCTGTTGTTGACTGATGGAATCTCGAATAAACGTATAGAAGGCAATGTGGACACAGGAGCGGCAGGTTCGGTGCTTACATATCGTTATTATAAGAGAAACGAGGGCTACTTTAAAGGCAAGGCTGCATCCGATTCCCTACGCTCGGCTGGAGTTGGCGGGGTTTCGGTGGTGAAGACGACAAATGTTCCGTGGTCATATTCTGTTTCTTGCAAGAAATATGAATTGCCTAATATTCCAGTTGTTGTTTCTCCAGCCCAGAACGAGGATTACGACTGCCTTATAGGTTTGCCACTGTTGATGTCGCATAAGAAATTGAGCATCAACTTCAAGGATATGTGGATGAGATTTGACGACTGATAGATTGACATTTACAACAAGAATGATATCCGTAGCGGAGGTCTCCGGCCTCCGCAGCCAGTAGCATTGATGAAAACGATAAGCATTATGCAGCGGAGGCCGGAGACCTCCGCCACGGAAAAATAAAAAATGTTCAAGACAACCCTTAAACCTGTAATATTCCTGATTCTGCTGCTTCTATGCCAGACCACGGCAGCAGCCCAGACCTTCGACAACGTTAGCATTGCCGGAGCGTCATCAGTGTGCTCCATTGCGCAGGACGAGCAAGGCATGGTGTGGTTCGGCACGGAACACGGACTCTATGCCTACGACGGCTACCGCACCATCCCCCACAACACCACCGCCGGCGGCACCAATGTCAACACGCGCGTACACTCCATGTACATGCGCCACAACATCATATACATGGGCACAGAGGGCGGATTGCTCGTATACGACATACGCCAAGGACGCTACATTTACCCAAAGAACGACAAGACAGCACAGCTTAACACTGGCGACATACGCGCCGTGGCGAAGCACGGCGACCGCCTGTGGCTCGGCGGGGCAAGGGGACTCTTCAGCCGCAGCATTCAGACAGGCGAGATGCGCACGGAGAACAACCATCTGCACAACATCTACTCACTGCTGTCCACCCCACGCGGATTGCTCGTCGGCACAATATCGGGTCTGTGGCTCTTCACGGGCGGCAAGGCGCAGCCCATACGCATCGGCGAGGGCGCGCAGCCTCTCGTCAACGCGCTTGCCAAGGATGTCAACGGAATATGGATAGGCACCGAGGGCGCCCTCTACCACTACGACTGGCACACGATGACAGCCGTCATTGGTCTCGCGGGCAACTCCATCAAATCGCTCTCGCTCCAAGGCGACAACCTGTATGCAGGAACCGACAACGGACTCTACATATACAACCGCAAGACCAACGCCATTGCCCACGCCCTGCACGACTCGCGCTCGCCGCGCACCATCGCCAACAACATCGTGTGGGCTGTAGCAGCCGACCGTTGGGGCAACATCTGGGCTGGCACCGACCAAGGCGTGTCGGGACTGCGCAACCGCAGGTTCTTCACACTGACACCTCTGAGCGACATCACACAGACGGGCGACGGCAACTGCCTGCACCTTATCTACCGCAGCCGCGGCGACATGCTGTGGCTCGGCGGTACCAACGGACTCATCAGCTACCACGCCTCACACGGACTAATGCCCGACTCGCCTGCCAACATCGCATGGTTCCGACAGACATCCACCACACACTACATGTCGCACAACCGCGTGCGCCGCGTCTATGAAGACCGCGACGGCACCATTATCGTGTGCACCGACCACGGACTGAACATCTACAACCCGCTGACGCGGCAGATGCGCAACGTGATCGTCACCGACGCCTCGCGGCGCTACAACACGGCGTGGGCGTATGACATAGTTGACGACGGACAAGGCCGTTACTGGATATGCTCGTATATGGGTGGCGTGTTTGTCATATCCAAGGACAAGCTGCTGCGCCCAGCGTCGGCAACCGTCGTGGCAGACCGCCATTTCGCCGGTGAGTTGCAGGGCATACACGTGTGGCAACTCGTGGCTGACGGACGGGGCAGGATATGGGCACGCATGTACGACCGCGGACTCGACCGCATAGACCCGCGCACCATGCGCGTGGAACATGTCGTGGCTGGCGACCGACTCGTCAATGACATCTACGCCGACCACGACGGCAACATCTGGGCGGCAATGGACGGCGAGATACGCTGCTTCGGAATGAAGAAAGCCGATGACCGCAGTTTCCGCGTGTCGGGCTACAAGGCCGATGACGCCGCGCTGCTGTGTGAGGTGGAGGGCGACATTTGGGCGATAATAGGTCAGGACTGCTGCATATTCTCACCAAACGGCATGTCGACACGCTTCTCGATGAAGGGATTCCAACCCCTGTCAATTTCCTACGACAGCACATCAAAGTGCGTGCTGTTTGGCGGCAACGACGCGGTGGCGAGTGTGCCGACAGACAACCTCGTGTTTTTCTACCCGAAACCCAAGCTCAACAACAATGCGCGTGGCGGCATGATGATAGCCAATGAGCGCGACTACGGATTACCTGAGTTCAAGAAATTCTTCCTGCTCTCGGGACTGCTCGTGGATGGCGAGTCGTATGTGCCCGATGATGGCGCACCGACATATCTCTCCGAACTCACGCTCACGGCACGACAGAACAACATCACGTTCCTCTTCACCGACCTGCCAATGGCAGGCAAGCAACCATGCGTGTATGCCTACCGACTTGAAGGCATCGACCACGAATGGCAATACATGCACGGCGAACGGCTGGAGATAAGCTACAGCGCGCTGCCTCCAGGCGAATACACGCTGCGCGTGTGCGAGGTTGACGGACTGGGCAAGACGGAGCATGAGGTCTACTCGCTGCGCGTGACCATACTTCCGCCATGGTATTTGTCGGCATGGGCAAAGATGTTCTATCTGCTTGTAGTGGCAGGACTTGTGGCATGGACAATGAAATTTGTAATCATGCGCCGCCGTCTGCGCGAGGAGCGCGAGGCAAAGGAGCGTGTCATGCAGGAGTTGTCGGCTCGACAGGCGTTCTTCGACAACCTCTCACGCCAACTCAAGCAGCCACTCGGGGCTATGTTTTCTTCGGTGCTTGACATGCTGCACAGCGAGAAGGATGCCAGCGAGACGCAACGGTTGGAACATATGCGCCACAGCATCATCAGCCTCAACACCATCGCCTACCGAGCCTTCGACATGCAGCAAACCGCCGACAAGCAACACACGGGCGAGAAAATCACCACCGACCTGGTGGACTTCTGCCGACGGGCTGCCGACGATGCACGCCGAAAGTACGGCAAGGCGGTGGAGATTGTTTTTCGAACGGATGTGACAGCGGCTTATGCGGCTGTCGACTTGGTGAGAATGCAGCCAATAGTGGACTCGCTCATCGACTTTGCCGTCAGCCACAACAAGAACGGAGGAAGCATTGCCATCGGCGTGGCGGCAAGCGGCGGCAAGGCTGTGGTGAGCGTGGACGTGCCTGGACTGAGGATAAAGAGCGAGGACATGCCACTTGTGTTCAACCGCTACTTCACACTGACAGATGACGGCACAAAGCATGACGTGGGAGTAAACACACTCGCACTCGTGAAGGAGTTTGCCAGCCAGAACAGCGCCACGGCAAGCATCGGGCAGACTGACGATGCGACACGCGTCAGCATGACATTTGAAACGCTCAGCACAACCACACCAGCCCACAACTCCACACTCTCCGTCTCACGCCCCACTCCACCCACCACACCCGACAACGCGGAAGCGCGGCTGCTGGCGAGAATCACCGACACTGTGGAGGAGCACATCGCCGACTCCGACTTCAACGTGACACGACTGCAGGAGACTCTCGGCATAGGCTCAAAACTGCTCTACCGCAAGGTGAAGCAGATGACGGGCAAGACACCAGTGGAGTTCATACGCCACATCCGCTTGCAGCGTGCCGCCATGCTGCTGCGCGAGGGAAAGTTCTCGGTGTCGGAGGTTATGTACATGGTGGGATTCTCCAACTCCAGCTACTTCTCGAAGATGTTCCAGAAGGCGTATGGCATCACGCCAACGGAGTTTGCGCGTGGCTGACACCTGAAGTCATTGACAAAACCGCGCCGTTCGTTGAATAAAATTTCGTAATATATAGAATATGTATACATTTGCGCTATCTAATAACTCCAAAATGAACTACCGCAAGGAACATATTATATACACGCTGATGTGGATAGTGCTCTATCTCGCGCCAGTGATGGGTCTCTATATGCGAATGTCAAACGACCCGCATATAGACTTCTCATGGATGGAAATACTCAACGCATGGAAGTTCAACACCGTGTGGCTCGCGCTCTTTACGGTACACAACTTCCTGCTCCTGCCCATTCTTCTCGTCAAGCGGCGCACATTGCTCTACACACTGCTGAGCATGGTGATGATCGGCGCGGCTGTAGTGGTGCTGTTCCTCATACGACCGGCACACCACGACCGCCCACGCCATTGGCAACAGCGCATCGAGATGATGAAGCAAGACGGCGACGACATGGCAAAGCACGACTACAAGCCGATGTACAAGCCACCAAGACATCCCGACCGCTTCGTGGGGCCACTGCCTATACTCGGTCCGGGCGAGATGGTGGCAGCCATAGGCGGGCTGCTGCTCATGGGCATGAACCTCGGCGTGAAGCTGTACTTCAAGTCGCAGGAAGACTCGAAGGCTCTCGTGCAGATTGAGCGGCAGAACCTTGAGCGCCAGCTGGAATACCTGAAGTATCAGGTGAACCCCCACTTCTTCATGAACACGCTCAACAACATCCACGCCCTTGTCGACATCGACCCCGAACGCGCCAAGACAACCATAGTGGAACTGTCGAAGATGATGCGCTACATACTGTATGAAGGCAACAACCGGCTCATCCCACTTCCGCGCGAGGTGCAGTTCCTGCAAAACTACGTGCAGTTGATGAGCCTGCGCTACACCGACCGCGTGAGCATACACCTGGATGTGCCGCAAAACCTGCCCGACAAGATGCTGCCGCCGCTGCTGCTCATCATATTCGTGGAGAACGCCTTCAAACACGGCATCAGCTACCGCACGGAGTCGTTCGTGAACATAAGCATCAGCACCATGGCAGACCAACTGCTGTTCTGCTGCACAAACAGCAAGCCGGCACAACCTGCCACCGACCAGAAAAAGGGAGGAATGGGACTGCGCAACGTGCGCCGGCGACTCGACCTGCTGTTTCCCAAGAAATACAAACTCGACATAAAGGACGGCGACACGGAATACAACGTAAGACTGGAAATTCCACTCACAAAACAGTAGTCCGACACCTCCTGCAATAAACCCAAAAATATGATAAGAACACTCGTTATCGACGACGAGCCACTCGCCCTGCAGCAGCTCGCCGCATACACCAGAAAGATACCCTTCCTCGAACTTGTAGACCAATGCCAGAGTGCAATCGAGGCGCGTGAGATAATCAACCGCGAAAGGATTGACGCCATATTCATCGACATCAACATGCCCGACATCAACGGCATGGACTTCGTGCGCTCACTGGCGGCACCGCCTCTCGTGGTGTTCACGACAGCCTACTCAGAATATGCAGTGGACGGCTACAAGGTGGATGCCGTTGACTACCTGCTGAAACCCTTCGGACTCGACGACTTCAAGCGTGCCGCACAAAGGGTGAAGAAGCGCTATGAGCTTGAAAATGCCACAGCAATGCCTCAAGCCACACCTTCAACCCTGCCGACAGAACAACAACCCACAAGCTCCAACGACGACCTGTTTCTCAAGACCGACCACCGCGTGGTGCGCATCGCCATATCCGACATACGCTATGTGGAGGGCATGTCGGAGTATCTTAAGATTTACATTGAGAACCAGCGCCCACTGGTCGTGCTCCTGAGCATGAAAAAAATGGAAGAACGGCTTCCCGACAACTTCCTACGGATACACCGTTCATACATCGTGAACATGCGCAAGGTGCGGGAAGTGACGAAAAGCCGTATCGTTATGGATGCTGACACTTATCTGCCAGTGGGCGACATCTACAAGGAAGCGCTCGGAAAATATCTGGAAGACAAGTATCTGGGGAGATAAGAATATATAGAATAATAGAAGTAAGGCAGCCTAACGCTGCCTTATTTTTATGTCCGTATATATTGGACGGTGGTCGGATGCCTGAGTGTCTACTACCGTGGCGTTCTTTGACTGCACTCGCCTAACGCTGTTCTTATACACTGCAATATAGTCGAGACATTCCGTCGGAGTGTCCGATGGCCACGACAGCGAGTTGCTGCTGCAAATGGTGAACGACTCCTGCAAAGCCTTCACAAACGGTGAGTCGGGATGCGCGTTCCAGTCACCTGCCAAGATGAAAGGTTTATCATAGCTTTTTGCTATATCTTCAATTATAGGCAGCGACTGCATACGCTCAGCCTCATCGAGCGACAGATGGGTGCAGGCAAACACATAATCGGCAAACTCGGCAACAAGAATGGTGCGAGCCTCGTCCTTGCCTGGCAACGGATACTGGCTTGTGCGCAATGGCTGTTGGCGCGAGAGGATGCCTATGCCGTATTTTCCGCCATCATAGTTAATTGTTGGAGCGTAGGTGGCATGATAGTGCATCACGTCGGCTATAGCGCCAAGCGAATAGGTATTGGACGTGCGGTGGGTCATGCTGTCTACCTCCTGCACTGCCACCACCTCGGCGTTGATGCCGGTCAGCACACCGGCTGTGCGCGGATAGTTGAGTTTGCCGTCCATGCCCTCGCCACGCTGGATATTATACGATGCCACACGCAACTGCAACTCCCGTGCAGACCCTTTTGACTGGGCCGACACGGGAGTTGAAGAAACAAGGATTGCTGACAGCGCCAATGCTGAGAGCGAACTGTCAAGAATTCTTTTTATTATTGATTTATTCATTCCTATTTTTTACTTCACTACAACTTTCTTGCCATTCACGACATAAATGCCCTTGGCTACGCCTTGCAATGCCTCCTGCATGGAAACGGCTGTCGCGAAACGGCGCACTGTCCTGCCGTCGAGCGAGACGACGGTTGTAGGAACAGCCGACTGAATGCCGCCGGCAACCACACCTGCAATGGCTGTGGGCTGCTCACTGGTGACATCCTTCACGAGATAATGTCCCTGGTCGTCGGTTTCAGGCTGGATTTCAAAGTAAGAAGTGGCTGTGACACCGCTCACGTTGACAGTCTGCACACCATCCTTCTCGGCAAACACGAAGTTCACGTAGTCGGTAGGAGTGTTGATGTTGAATGTCTTGGCATACCACTGCTTGCCGTTCTGCGTGGTTGCGGTCGTCACGTTGTCGCCCGGCCACTTAGTGTTTGACGGCTTATGGCTGTCATCACCGCCCCATGTCCAGAAGTAGGCATTGTTCCAGCCCACCTTTTCTGTATTAACATACACCGACATCGTGTAAGGCTTGAAGCTCTTCACCTCGTAGACGCGGGTCTGCACGCCACTCACGCTGCCACCTGCAAGCACTCCAACTTTAAGCGTGGTATTGCCGTAAGGGATGGTTATAGCGCCACCATTTGCAACCTTGGCGCTCCCGGCAGTAGGCTCAGTGCCATCGAGAGTATACACAAGCTGTGCTCCGGAATTGGCAGACACGGCACGCAACGTAACCGACGGCTCGTTGTAGTAGACACCCGACGGCAGCGACGGCCATGCCGTCTCCTGCGAGGTCTCGATAAAGTAGCGCCAGTGGTAGCCCTCGGCAGCGAGAGCGTAGCCCGACGGGGCGTTGTACTTGTTGGCTGTTGTGCCCACGGCGGCAAGCAGCTTGCCATTGGTGCCCGTTGAGGTGAACACGAAACGGCCGGTCGTGCTCTCCTCACGCTTGTAGGCACTCTGGTTGTTGATGCCGACGAGGTTGCGCAAGAGAATCATCTGTTTGATGTCCTGTTTGCAGTCAATCCAATGCTTGTAGAACACGCACGGCGTGCCTGGCATACCGAGTATGTAGGCGTTGGCGGCGAGGGTGTCCTTGCGTAGCGGGTCCTGCTCGGAGCCTTCGCGCTTCTCGGTGTCGTGGTTCTCAACGAAAGTCACGGCATAGCGCTTGTAGGTGTTGTTGGTTGCCAATCCACCGTCGGAGAGTTTTGCCCAATTGCCGTTGTTGGCGGCGTCGCGCACGGTGTAGCGTATGGTGAAGTCGAATGTGGCAGACTGTATCTTGCCGTCCACCTTGGTAGCCTGCAACCACTCCATGAGAACCGACTTGTTGCCATCCCAATACTCGCCTACAGAGAACTCAGGCTTGGCATCGGCATTGTACATGCCGGTGAACTTGCCGGCATAGCCCTTCGTCATGTCGTAGCGGAATCCGGCATAGCCAAAATCGTTGAGGAGCATGTGGAGATAGTCCTTGACCGTGTTCTGCACGTTGGCGGAGTTGTGGTCGAGGTCGCGCATACCGCTCCAGTCCTCACCCGTGTCCTCATTGGCACTGAGGCTCACACCCTGTTGCTTGGCAGCGGCAGCGGCCTTGCCACCGTCGTCATTGGCGCACACGTCGGCAGCGGTCATGGTGTAGGTCTTGCCATTATAGGTCTCTACGGGGAAGTCGAACCAGTCCTTTATGGTACCGCGGTGGTTAATCACCACGTCGGCAATCGTGCCTATGCCTTTCTGCTTGAAAGTGTTAATCATCGAACGGAGCTGCTGCTCAGAGCCGAACGACGAGTTGTAGTTGCTGAACCAGTAGAGGTCGTTGTAGCCCATCGACTTGCCGCCGCACGACGCGCTCTGCGGAATCCACACGAGCTTGAAGTACGGTGCAAACTCATCTGCCTGTGCCTCAAGCTTTGTCCATGCAGAGGCATCATAGCTGTCCCAGTAGAAACCCTGGAGCATCACACCCTGATATTTCTCCGGCCAACCTTGGGCTGAAGCGGGCAGGGCAAGAAGCCCTAACCCAAGTCCGCACAATGAGCGGGCTATAGTTTTATTGAATATACGATTTGGTTTCATAAAGTATATCGGTTTAAAGTTATTAGTTCAGGCTCAACACCATCACGCCACGTGGCTGCAACTTCACGTTCTTCGTCAAGTCTATCTTGTGGCCAGTGAGGATGTTGGTTGCCTCGGTGCGGCCGTTGATAATCTCGGCATAACGCTCCACCTGCATCTCGGCAGACTTCGACGTGCCGTTGATGACGGTCATCACAGCCTTGCCATCGAGAGTGCGCGCCACTACATACACGCCCTTGACAGGTATAAACTGCGTCTGCTTGCCTTTAGAGATTATGTCGTTGCCCTGACGCCAGTGGAGCAGACGGCTTGTGAAGCGATACATGTCCTGCTCTGCCTTGGTGCGCTCCGACTTGTTGAAGGCGTTGTGCTTGTCGCCAGGGAAACCGCCGGGGAAGTCGCGGCGCACGTTGCCGTCGGTCACCTGCTTAGTGCCGTTCATCATTATCTCGGTGCCGTAGTAGAGCTGCGGTATGCGGTTGACGGTGAGCAGCAGGGCGAGAGCCTGCTTGAGGGCGAGCGAGTCCTGGCCCTCGCCGAGGAAGCGGTCGGTGTCGTGGTTCTCGATGAACGCCATGACGTTGCTCGGGTTTACATAGAGATAGTCGTAGCACAGCGAGTTGTAGATGCGGTTGTAGCCTTTCCACCAGTCGTCGGTTTCCTCCGACTTGGCCTGGTTGAGCTTGTCGAAGAACGAGAAGTCCATGACGGTCTTCAGGTTGGAGTTGATCTTTGCGAGTGGCGAGTCCTTCTGCCATGCGGCTGTGTAAGCAGGCTCAGTCACCCACGTCTCGCCAACGGTGTTGAAGTTGGGATATTCGGTGTTGAGCACTTCCATCCAGTGCGCCATGCCACGGCGGTCGGCATAAGGATAGGTGTCCATGCGTATGCCGTCGATGCCTACGGTCTCAATCCACCACTCAGAGTTCTGGATGAGGTAGGTCATGAGATGCTGGTTGCGCTGGTTGAGGTCGGGCATTGTAGGCACAAACCAACCATCGACCGTCTCGTGCAGGTCTACCTTAGAGGCGTAGGGGTCGAGCACGGGCGTGAGCTTGTAACTCGTCTGGAGATACTTGTCGTTGGTCATCTGGTCGCCGTCCATCGTCTTTGTCTTCACGGCTTTGGCTTGGTTTTCGGGAGCGAGCCATTCGGGAGTGTTGAACCAGTCCTTCGTAGGCATGTCCTTCACCCAAGGATGCTCGAAGCCACAATGGTTGAAAATCATGTCCATCACCACCTTCAAGCCCTTCTTGTGGGCATCCTGCACGAGCTGGCGGTAGTCGGCGTTGGTGCCGAAACGCGGGTCGACGCGGTAGTAGTCGGTCGTGGCATAGCCGTGGTAGGTGCTGTTCTTGCCGTGGTCGGGCGAGTTGTTCTCAAGCACTGGGGTGAACCAAAGGGCTGTCACGCCGAGGTCGGTGAAGTAGTCGAGGTGCTGGCGTATGCCCTCAAGGTCGCCGCCATGACGGAGCGACGGCTCACTGCGGTTGACTGTGTAGGCGTTCATACCCTTCACGTTGAGGTTCTTGCCACTTGAGGCGAAGCGGTCGGGCATGAGCATGTAGAGCACGTCGGCATTGGTGAAGCCCTTGTGGTCTTCGCCACGCATGTCGCGCGCCTTGAGCTCATACTTCACGCTGGTCTTGCCCTTCGGTGCGCGGAACTGCAGGTTCATCGTGCCGGGCTGCGCGTCCTTCACGTTCATGTAGACAAGCAGGTAGTTGGGCGAGTCGAGACGCACGAGCGAGTCGATGCGCACGCCGGGATAGTCGGTCGTGACCTCGGCAGAACGGATGTCCTTGCCGTAGACCATGAGCTGCACCTGCGGGTTCTTCATGCCAACAAACCAGTTGGCAGGGTCGATGCGGTCGATTTTTTGAGCTGCGTTCATATTGATGGGAAGTAAAAGCCCCACCCCCAGCCACAAAAGTGGCTTTACCCCTCCCCTTAGGGAGGGGAGTGAAATGTGCTTGAATTTCATATTTTCTCTTATTTTTTATATTATTCCCGTTCCCCCATACCCCACAAAGCATATTACTCACCTCCCTAAGGGGAGGGGAAAGCCGCCTTTGTCGGCGAGGGGGAGGGGCCTTTAATCATGTACAATCAGTGCCGACTGCGGAGCCACCGTCAGCGTAGTGCCATTGAGCAGTCCGATGCCGTTAGCATTCACCTTGCCGTTTGCCACAACCATGGTGTAGCTGCCCTCAGGCACATTGACGTTCTGCGGAGTCTTCTGCGAGTTGAGCACAACGATGATGTTCTTCCATGCGTCGCCTCCGGCGTTGTTCTTCAGTTGGTAAGCCACCACACCATTGGGAGCATTGAGGAACTCAAGATTCTTGCGCACCTCGTCGGCCGCCCCCATACGGAAGGCTGGATGCTGCTTGCGGAGGGAGATAAGACCAGTGTAGTAGTCGAACACCTGCGGATAGCGCTTGAGGTTGTTCCAGTCGAGGCGGTTGATTGAGTCGGGCGACTTGTAGGAGTTGTGAACACCCTTCTTGTCGCGCAGCATCTCCTCGCCCGAGAGAATGAACGGCACACCCTGCGACGTGAGCACGGCGGTCTGCGCGAGCAGGTCGAGCCGTATCAGTTCGTCGTCGGTGATGTAGGGCACTGTGGCGCGCAGACGGTCGGTGAGGCACATGTCGTCGTGGCAACTCACATAGGCAATCATCTGCGACGGCTCATTGGTCCATGCCGCCTTGGAGTAGTTCACCTTCGTCATGTCAATCTGCGGATGCTGTATGGCACCCGCGATGCCGAACTTGATGCTCTCCTCCTGACCCGGCACGCCGACGAGGAAACCACCCTTCGTGTCGTCGGAGAACGGACCGCGCAGCGCGTCGCGCATGTCGTCGCAGAAAGCGCCGATACCGTTGAGCTGCTTGGTGTTTGCCTTCATCGCAAGCTTCTCCTGCGGATAGGCGCACGAGCCGGCGCTCCATCCCTCACCATATATATATATTGAGGGGTCAATCTTGTCGACGGCAGCACGTATGTCGTTCATCGTCTCAATGTCGTGTACGCCCATGAGGTCGAAGCGGAAGCCGTCGATGTGGTACTCGTTAATCCAGTACTCCACGCTTTCCTTCATGAACTCGCGCATCAAAGGTTTTTCCGATGCCGTCTCGTTGCCGCAACCGGAGCCGTCGGAGTATTTGCCCTCGGCTGTCTTGCGGTAGAAATAGTCGGGATATGTCTTCTGGAAGTTGGAGCCGTTGATGTCGAACGTGTGGTTATACACCACGTCGAGGATGACGCGTATGCCAGCCTTGTGCAAAGCCTGAACCATCTGCTTGAACTCGCGGATGCGCGCCTTGGGATCGGCGGCATTGGTTGAGTAGGAGCCTTCGGGCACGTTGTAGTTCACAGGGTCGTAGCCCCAGTTGTACTGCGGCACGTCGGGTTTCGACTCGTCAACCGACGCGAAGTCGAACGACGGCAGTATGTGTATGGCGTTCACACCGAGTCGGCGCAGATAGTCGATGGCGGCAGGCTCTGTGAGGGCGAGAAACTTGCCCTTGTGCTTTATGCCCGACGAGAGGTCAACGGAGAAGTCGCGGTGGTGAAGCTCATATATCACGAGGTCGCACGGCGACTTCAGTGCCGGGCGCACATCGTCAGCCCACCCATCAGGGTCGGTGTCGCGCAAGTCGACGATGGCACCGCGCTTGCCGTTCACGCCTACAGCCTTGGCGAAAACGCCGGGAGTGACATCAGGCTTTGCCTGGTTGTAGACGCTGAACACGTAGAACTTGCCCTTGAGGTCGTTCTTTACGGTGAGTTTCCACTTGCCTGCGCCGATGCGTTTCATCGACTTCACTAGTTGCTTGGCAGCGTCGCCGTCGGTGTCGGTGAGCACGACATCCACTTTCTTCACATCGGGAGAAGTAATGAGGTTGAATGTTGTAGCCTTGGGCGAATACTCCACTTCGTTAAAGGTCTGCGCCAGTGCATGGTGGCAGGCGCAGGTGGTGAGAAGGGAGAGGAATAGGGTTCGGAGATTCATATATAAAAAAAGAAGAAGAAGCCCCTCCCCCAGCCGCCAAAGGCGGCTTTCCCCTCCCCGTAGGAGAGGGGAGTGATGTGCGTTGAGGGGCTGAGGGAAGGCTATTGTGGTTTATTAATATTAATTATTGATATTCAATGAGAAATGACACGATATTGAGTGAAATAACACTATATTAAGTGAAATGACACAATATTGGATGCCACTATTAGCAGCGCATACCACTCCCCTCTCATACGGGGAGGGGAAAGCCGCCCTTGGCGGCTGGGGGAGGGGCTTGGGCTGGTGCCGTGCTTTTACTTTCTCCCTGCCTCATCAATCAGCTCCTTCACCTCGTCGTTATAGTCGCGGTCGGCAAGAAGCTTCTCGATTGTTATGTGCATGCGGTAGCGCCAGTAGTGCTTCGGGTTGGCAGGGATGTTGATGCGCTCGGCATTAGGGTCGGCAAGACGCACGCGCTCGTCGATGGCAAACCAGTCCTGTAGGGAGAGGATGCAGAGCATAGAGGGCGACGTGAGCTGTCGCGACACGATGTCGCGTGCGAGCCATCCCGGCAGCGGATGCGGAGCGGCACCGCCACGATAGAGCATCGTGTTGTAGAACTCCTGCGTGCGGTCGTAGTCCTCGTCCCACCACTGGCGTAGCGTCGGCATGTCGTGAGTTGACAGCGTGCATACCGAGCGGTAGGGATTGCGCGACAGATGACCGAACTTCACTGTCGGGTCCTTCGGCATCGACTGAAGCTCAAGGCTGAGTATGCGCAGCTCGTTCATCACCCACTGCACGCAATCGGGCACCATGCCGAGGTCTTCGGCACACACAAGCATACGTGTGGCCTGCGACAGCAGCGGCAACTTCTTCATTGCCTCGCGGTACCAGAAATCGTTGTTGCGGCGATAGTAGTAGTCGTTGTAGAGACGGTTGAAGGCATCCTTGTCGTTCTGCCACAAGGCCTCGTACATGAAGTTGAGCTGAGCCGTGATGCGCGGGTGGAACATGTTGGGGTTCTGGCGGTCGCGCACGAAGAGCACGTCCTCGACGAGACAGTACAAACCGTCGCGCAGCCAGATGTCCTTGTCGGTTGTCTTGCCCTCGAAGGCTGCCTCTATCTTGCGTTCGGTGTCGTACTCGGGTTTCAGTGAGTAGATGTCGTCGTGCTCATGCTGCAGGTATTTTTCCTTCACTTCATCGGCATGTTCGCGGAACACGCGGTCGATTACCCAGTCGGCAATGAACGGACGGGTGAACAGTTCCTCCTGGAAGTTGAGTCCATAGCTCTGTATCTCCTCGCGTGTCATGGCGAGAGCCGGCTGGAACTGTCCGAGCAGACCGTGAACGCAGTCGGTTGGTATCGCCCAGATGCGGAAGAAGCCGAGCACGTGGTCGATGCGGTAAGCGTCGAAATACTGCGACATGTTCTGGAAGCGGCGCACCCACCACTGGCAGCCGTCGGCAATCATGCGCTCCCAGTTGTATGTAGGGAAGCCCCAATTCTGACCGTTCACCGAGAAAGCGTCTGGCGGAGCGCCAGCCTGGGAGTCGAGGTGGAAGTACTCTGGCTCATGCCATACGTCGCAACCGTTGCGGTTGACGCCGATTGGAATGTCGCCCTTGAGAATCACGCCGCGTGCACGGGCATAGTCGTGTGTGGCACGCATCTGACGGTCGAGGATGAACTGCACATAGTAGAAGAACTCCACGTCCTTGTATGCCTTGTTCTTCGGGTTGGAGAGTGCGGCGCGGTCTTTCTCGTTCCACTGGTTGTGGTCTTTCCATGTGGAAAACTCGCACGTGCCGTTCTTGTCGCGCAGATAGCAGTACTGGGCGTAAGGCACGAGCCAGTGCTCGGTGCGCTTGAAGAACGCCTTGAACTCCTCAGAGGCGAGCACCTCCTTGCCATCCTGTGCGAAGATGATGTGCAGGTATTGTGTCTTGGCGTTGTTCACGCGCTCATAGTCGATTTTGGGCAGGGCGTTAAGCTCTTCGCGGAGCATCTCGAAGCGGTCGGCCTCCACCTTGTCACTGATGGCAGGGAGCTGGCGCAGGTCGCAATACTGCGGATGCAGGGCGAAGATTGATATGCAGGAGTAAGGATAAGAGTCGGTCCAGGTGTGTGTGCTGGTGGTGTCGTTGATTGGAAGCACCTGAAGCACGCGCTGGTGGGTCTTTGCCACCCAGTCGACCATCAACTTCAGGTCGCCGAAGTCACCCACGCCGAAGCTGCCCTCCGAACGGAGCGAGAACACCGGGATGAGAGTTCCGGCAATCTTCTCGTTGCAGAATGCGAAGAATGCCTGGTCGAGCACCACCACACTCACGTTGCCCTTGTCGATGGGCTTGACGGAGAGCGTGCGGTTCTGGCATGTCTCCCACTCCACTTCGCCCTTGTCGTCGATGGCGATGAACTTGAACTCAATCTCGGCATCATCACCAGTCTTGCCACCGCGTTTTTTTGATGCAAACAGAGCAGCAGCGTCAATATCAACAATCCATTCGTTGTGGTTGTGCTCGGTCATGGGGAGCGACTTCACCACGTCCCAGCATCCGAGGGCGGGCTGGGCACCCACAACGTGCAGGCGCATACCAGAGCGCAGTTGCGGGGCGCGCACCACAAGGCGCAGCGTGGTGTCGTAGGATGTTGTGGCAACAGATTCCTCAACGCGGCGGTTCACGCAGTCGGTGAAGGCGGAGCTGTAGAGATAGGTGTCGCCCGGGAAGTCTGCCCAGCGGTCGCTCACGTCATAATGGCGCGCCTTGCCTGCACTGAGGTCTATGCGGTGCATGATAGTTTTCCACTCAGAGCACTTGATGCCAAGGCATCCGCGCACACTATAGTAATAGTCGTAGCGCGACGACTTGCCAGCGTCAAGTCTCACATCACAACTCCAGTTCTCGCCGTCAATGGTCGACATGGATACTACCTGCCACTCGCCGCCATCCTTTGCTGCACTGCCGTCGGCAGATGTGGGAGCGACATTGAGCAACAGTTCCTCGCCATACGCTGTGCGGTATGGTATGTTGAATGTAATGTTCATATTTGTATTTTATGATTTTGATTGTCAGTATTTATATATACCCTAAATAGAGGGGTAATAGATATGTTTAATGGTTTTCAGATACAAAATTAAAAAAATGATTGCTTACGTGATATAAATCAAGTAAGCAATCATTAAAATTATGGTGCAAACGTTTGCACTACCCTTGTACTTGTGCCAGATTACGCCCGGCATCTATTCTCAGGAAGATGAACATGAGTATGGTGAAACCCCACAGCGACGAGCCACCGTAACTGAAGAACGGCAGCGGGATGCCGATAACGGGGGTCAATCCGAGCACCATTCCGACGTTGATGAACACGTGGAACAGAAACACCGACGCCACGCAATAGCCATACACGCGCCCGAAGGTGAACGGTTGTCGCTCCGCCAGCTTCATGAGCCTCAGTATGAGCGCGAGGAACAGCAGCAGCACGCCTGCCGACCCCACAAAACCCTCTTCCTCGCCGACGGTACAGAAGATGAAGTCGGTGTCTTGCTCAGGCACGAACTTGAGTTTTGTCTGCGTGCCGTTGAGAAAGCCCTTGCCCTTCAGTCCGCCCGAGCCGATGGCAATCTCGCTCTGGTGGACGTTGTAGCCGGCTCCGGCAAGATCCTCGTCGAGACCGAGCAACACGTTGATGCGCACGCGCTGGTGAGGCTCCATGACGTTGTTGAGCACGTAGTCGGCGGAATAGAAGAACACCACCGAGCCGACGGCAAACGCCAGTATCATGAAGTAATGCGGCAGTCGCGTGCGCAGCCAGTTGAGCAGCAGGTACACGAACATCACAATGCAGGCACCGAGCTGCACCCATGTGATGTCGAACGGGATTACATACACCGAGAAGAGCATCGCCACGAGTGTCAGTCCGATGCTATAGCCCAGTATGGCTCTGGTCTGGCGTTTCTCGTGCACATAGACATACACCATCGAGGCGGTGAATATCTGCACGAGCAGCAGCACGACAAACTTGCCGACCGACGTCGGCGTGTCGAAGAGCATCACATTCTCATACTTGATGCCCACTACGAAGTAAACTACCATCGCCACGCCGG
Organism: Prevotella sp.; assembly: GCA_050875085.1. Classification (GTDB taxonomy): domain Bacteria; phylum Bacteroidota; class Bacteroidia; order Bacteroidales; family Bacteroidaceae; genus Prevotella. The sequence continues at coordinate 107,812 of JBNMLZ010000001.1, forward strand.
TAAACAGAATACTGCCCGGCATACCCTCGCGGTAGAGCACGAGGAAGAACGTCAGGTAGACGAGTGCCGAACCAGTCTCCCGCTGCCCGACGATGCACAGCATCGGCACGAATATCACAGCCACGGCAGCGGCGAAGTCCTTCCACCGGTGGATGGAGAATCCGTAGGCGCTCATCAGCTTGGCAAGGGCGAGCGCCGTGGCGAACTTGCCGAACTCGGCTGGCTGGAGTCGCAGCGGCCCGATGACGAGCCACGAGTGGGAGCCCTTGATGTCGTGCGGGTTGAAGATGGTGGCAAACAACAGCAAGAGCAGCACTCCGTATATGATATACGAGAAGGTGTCGAAGAACTTCATGTCCATCATAAGGATCACGAATCCCAGACAGATACTCGTGCCTATCCATATTATCTGCATACCCGAGCGCGTGCTCAGGCTGAAGATGTCGTTCTCGCCGAATGTGTAGCTGGCTCCGCAGATGCTCACCCATCCGAATATCATGAGGGCGATATAGATGCCGATTGTTATCCAGTCGACCTGCGACCAAATGCTTTGTGGTTTGTTTGTTGGCATAACTTCTTTATTTATTCAGCGGCAGGTTCCTCGGCAGGCTTTGCTATTGCCTCGGGCACTTCCTTGCCTTCCTTGCCTTTCTTGTTTTTCTCAGCCGCGGCTTTCTTGGCAGCCTCGGCAGCCTTCTTCTCCTTCTCGGCTTTCTCCTGTCCCGGGAATCGCGGTCCGTAGCCGATGCGCCGCTTCTGCATTGCGGCGGCCTGCGCCTCAGCCGACGGCGAGAGCTTGCCAGTGAGATACTGCTCCATCATCAGTCCTCCGATAGGTACACCGAAGTCGGCACCCCAGCCGCCATTCTCCACGTACACGGCGATGGCTATTTTCGGGTTGTTCATCGGGGCGAAGCCCATGAACACGGAGTGGTCGCGGCCGTGGTTCTGCGCCGTACCGGTCTTGCCGCACGCCTCGAACGGCAGTCTGCCGAGCATCCTGCACGTACCCTTCAACGCCGACGAGCGCATACCTGCCACGACATAGTCGTAGGCACGGCGCGACGCCTTGGTGTAGTGGCGGTGGCGGAAAGCAGTGTCGAGCGGTTCGCCCTCCACCTTGCGCACCACGTGGGGCGTGTAGAAGTAGCCGCGGTTGGCGATGGTTGCGCCGAGGTTGGCAATCTGCAGCGGGGTGAGCGTCACCTCGCCCTGTCCGATTGATATGGATATGATGGTCAGTCCGTTCCACGAGCCCTTGTAGTTGCGGTTGTAATAGTCGGCATTAGGAATCATGCCTCGCTTCTCGCCCGGGAGGTCGATGCCGAGCTTGTAGCCGAAGCCCATGCTCACCATGTAGTCGCGCCACACGTTCATTGCCTCATACGGGTTCTTGTACTTTGCGCGGTTGCCCATCATGTAGTAGAGTCCCCAGCAGAAGTATGAGTTGCACGATGTTGATATGGCATCGACGAGCGCAATTGGCGCTGGATGGGAGTGGCAGCCCACGTGGAGTCCGCGGCAGTAGAATCCGCGGTGGCACGGGAATGCCGTCGACGGCGTGATGATGCCCTCCGTCATGTAGGTGAGCGCCTGCGACGTCTTGAACGTTGAGCCCGGCGGATACATACCCATTATGGAGCGGTTCAGCAGAGGCTTCCATGCGTCCATGGAGAGCAGCTTGTGGTTTTTCGAGCGCGAGCGGCCCACCATGATTCGCGGGTCGTAGCTTGGCGAGCTGACCATGGCGAGAATCTCGCCCGTCGAGGGGTCGATGGCAACAATGGAGCCTATCTTGCCCTCCATGAGCCTCTCGCCGAGGGCCTGCAGCTTCTCGTCGATGCCGAGTGTGAGGTCTTTGCCAGCCACTGGGCGGCGGTCGTAGGCACCGTTCATATACTTGCCCTGGATGCGTCCGCGCGCGTCGCGCAGCAGTATCTGCACGCCCTTCTCGCCGCGCAGCTCCTTCTCGTACGACTTCTCCACGCCGAGCTTGCCGATGTAGTCGCCCGGCTGGTAGTAGTCGTCGTCCTCGATGTCGGCTGGCGACACCTCTGCCACGTCGCCGAGCACATGTGCCCCGACACCCGTCTGGTACTGGCGGATGCTTCGGCGCTGCACGTAGAAGCCCGGGAAGCGGAACATCTTCTCCTGGAACACCGAGAACTCCTCGTTGCTCAGCTGGCTCATGAAGAGCTGTTGCGTGAAGCGCGAGTAGCCGGGGTTCTTGGAATAGTCCTTGATGTCGTTCATGCGCTTGATGAAGAACTCCTTGGTTATTCCAAGAGCGTTGCAGAATTCCATTGTGTCAAGTCGTCCGCTTTCCTCGTTCATCACCACCATGATGTCGTAGGCAGGCTGGTTGTAGACCATCAGCCGTCCGTTGCGGTCGTAGATGGCGCCGCGCGATGGATACTCAATTTTCTTGAGGAAGGCGTTGGAGTCGGCGTTTTTCTTGTAGTCGTCGCTCATGAGCTGGAGGGTGAAGAGGCGTATGATGTATACCACAACAATGACCACTGCCACTCCACCAAGCACCATGCGGCGTTTTTCGAGGTTAAAGTCGCTCATTTTCTGTTTCTTACGTTTTCAATTACCAAGATTAGCACCACCGTCAGGGCTGTGCTGCCAATAATGCTGCCGAGCCACTGCATCCAGTTGTAGAGGTTGAACGCCTCAAGGGTGAAGAACGACAGGCAGGTGAGCAGCACGAGTATGATGGTGTAGCTTACGAACTTCGACACGCCGAGCGTGCGGAACGACGGGATGAGGTCGTCGGCGCTGTCGCGCGGCACGAAGAGTTCGAGCAGATATGGCTGCACGAGGGCGGCGAGCGTCATCGAGGCGGCTGCCACGCCGGGTGTGTTGGCAAACGTGTCGACAGCCAGTCCGAGGGCGAAGCACCACACGAGCGTTGCCCACCTTGCCTGGTTGCGCTGCATCGGCAGCACGAAGTAGGTGTAGAGCAATGGCGTGGCACACCCGAACAGGCGGATGTGGTTGAGCACGAGTACCTGCACAACGAGCAGTATGATGAAGAAAACGATGTTTCTGATTATATTCAAGTTCATGTGTGTGTAGGATTTTCTTAGTTATTCGCGTGACTTGAGCGAGTCCTCGGCGGCACGCAGTATCTCAAGTTTCTTGTCCATCTCGCGGTCGTTTATCACGCACACGTCGCGCAGCCGCGCGAAGTCGGTTGAGAGCGTTATCATGAGGCGGTAGGACATTCCGTTGTCGGAATTGTAGACATGCTTGATGCGTCCCACGATGATGCCTGCGGGGAACACCGACGAGTAGCCCGACGTGACGATGTAGTCGCCGAGCTTGAAGTGGGCGTGGCGCGGTATGTCGTCGATGTAGGCATATTCAGGCGAGCCGCCTGTCCAGTGCAGGTAGCCGAAGTAGCCGCGCCCCTTGATGGAGCAGCTGATGTTCGACTGCTGGCTGAGCACGGGGATTATGACCGAGTAGTGGTCGGAGGTGAGATACACGATACCCACTACACCGGTTCCGCTCACGACGCCCATGTCTTTCTTCACGCCGTCGGCAGAGCCTTTGTCGATGGTGATGAAGTTGTTGGCCTTGTCGAGCGACGAGCTGACCACCTTTGCCGGGATGGTCTCGAAGCCCTGCATGACGGTCTTCTGCATGCGTTCCACGGCGGTGGAGTCTTTTGTTGCCTTTCTGATTTGCTCTGACAGTTGCTCCACCTCGCGCTCAAGATAGAGGTTGCGCTCGGTGAGCTGGCGGTTGACGTCGGTGAGTGAGAAGAATTGTCCCACTGCCGAGTTCCACTCATACACCTTGCCGCTCACGGCATTGGCGGACGAGAACCACACGCTGCCCTGATAGCTGTTGTAATGGAAGAGCAACACGAAGCTTATGACTTCGAGAATGACGAAGACAAACCAGTGGTTATGGCGGGACAGGAAATCTAATAGGTTGCGCATATTCTTGTTAAAAGTAAAAAAGTAAAAGAGTAAAAAAGTAAAAAAGTAAAAAGGTAGTGCCGGCGCAGCGTTACGCCCCATGCCGATATGCGGAAGCCAAAGCCCCGCGCTTTTTACTCTTTTTACTTTTTTACTTTTTTACTTTTCCGGTGTATTTTATCTCATCAGGAATGAGAAGCGGTCGATGTTTTTCAGAGCCACGCCAGCGCCCTTTGCCACGCTGTGCAACGGGTCCTCGGCGATGTGGAACGGAATGTTGATCTTGTCGCTCAGGCGCTTGTCAAGGCCGCGCAGCAGCGCGCCGCCGCCTGAGAGGTAGATGCCGTTCTTCACGATGTCGGCGTAGAGCTCTGGCGGAGTGTTCTCAAGAGCCGAGAGCACGGCGTTCTCGATCTTCGCCACGGTCTTGTCGAGGCAGTGGGCAATCTCCTGGTAGCACACCGGCACCTCCATAGGCAGGGCAGTGATGCGGTTAGGGCCATGCACGATGAAGTCCTCAGGGGCCTCGTCGCCGAGCTCGGTAAGGGCAGAGCCCACGTGTATCTTGATGCGCTCAGCCATACGCTCGGAAACCTTCACGTTGTGCTGGCGCGACATGTACTCCTGGATGTCGGCAGTCAGGTCGTCGCCTGCCGTGCGGATGGAGTTGTTCGACACGATGCCGCCGAGTGATATCACGGCAATCTCGGTAGAGCCGCCGCCTATGTCGACAATCATGTTGCCCTCCGGGGCCTCCACGTCGATGCCGATACCGATAGCGGCAGCCATAGGCTCGAAGATAAGATATACGTCGCGTCCGTCGGCATGTTCGGCGCTGTCGCGCACGGCGCGCAGCTCAACCTCGGTAGAGCCTGAAGGCACACCGATGACCATGCGGAGCGACGGTGAGAAGAAGCGGCTTCCGGTGTGAACCATCTTTATGAGGCCGCGCATCATTTGTTCGCAAGCGGTGAAGTCGGCAATCACTCCGTCGCGGAGTGGTCGGATAGTGCGGATGTTGTCGTGAGTCTTCTCATACATCATCTTAGCCTTGGAGCCGACGGCAATCATTTTGTCGGTACGACGGTCGAGGGCTACCACTGAAGGCTCGTCAACAACGATCTTGTCGTCGCTGATGATAATGGTGTTGGCGGTGCCAAGGTCCATCGCAATTTCCTGTACGAAAGAAAAAAATCCCATGTTTTCGTTTTAACTGTTATATGTTGTCTTATTTCTCAAACCACTCATGAATGGCAGTGTCGTAGTGGCTGCTCACACCGAACGCCCGTGTGGCGAACATCTTGCGGTCGGCAAGGTCGGTCTCTGCGCCCTTCTTGTTGAGGATGTCGAGCAGCACAGGATACTCTGCCTTGCTCGGCACAATCACAACGTCGTTGAAGTTCTTGGCTCCGGCACGTATGAGCGAGATGCCGCCTATATCGATCTTCTCGATGATGTCGGCTTCGCTTGCGCCGCTTGCCACGGTCTGCTCGAACGGATAGAGATCGACAATCACGAGGTCGATTTCAGGGATGGCATACTCTGCCATCTGCAGACGGTCGCCCTCGTTATCGCGGCGCGCGAGTATGCCGCCGAAAATGCGGGGATGGAGGGTCTTGACACGTCCACCGAGGATTGACGGATATGATGTGACGCTCTCCACAGCCTGGCACTCGTAGCCCAGCGACTCGATGAAAGCCTGTGTGCCACCAGTTGAGAGGAATTTAACACCTTCTGCGTTGAGCTTCTTCAGAAGCTCGTCGAGACCGTCCTTATGGAATACCGAGATAAGTGCGGTCTTGATTTTCTTTGTTCCAGCCATAAAACTTTTTACTATTATCTTTGTTCTTTAAACAAGTTGTCTATGTTTTAATAGTGCAAAGTTAGCAAAAACAACGGATATTACATATTAATTAAAGGAAAAAAAATTTCTCTTTGCCTTTTTGTTGATTTAAAACGCGCTTTGACTGTTTCTCACGTTTTTTTTGTAACTTTGCAAAGATGGTGCTATTTCGCACAAATAGCGCGTTTTTGTTCCGCAAATCACTTATTCATTAGCAGAAAACATTCATAAGCAGAAAAATTTTTAAAGTATAAATATGGCAGAATCCAATTTTGTTGACTATGTGAAAATATATTGCCGCTCGGGTAAGGGCGGCAGAGGCTCAATGCACCTGCGCCACGTGAAGTACAACCCCAACGGAGGCCCCGACGGAGGCGACGGCGGCCATGGCGGCAGCATCTACCTGCGCGGCAACCACAACTACTGGACGCTACTCCACCTCAAGTTCCAGCGCCACGTCTTCGCCGAGCACGGCGGCAACGGCGGACGCGACAAGTGCCACGGCAAGGACGGAAAGGACATCTACATCGACGTGCCGTGCGGAACGGTGGTCTACAACGCCGAGACGGGAAAGTATGTGTGCGACGTAACCTACGACGGGCAGGAGGTGCTCCTTCTCAAGGGCGGCAGGGGCGGACTGGGCAACTTCCAGTTCCGATCCGCCACCAACCAGACTCCGCGCTACGCGCAGCCGGGTGAGCCGATGGAGGAGATGACCATCATCCTTGAGCTGAAGCTCCTTGCCGACGTCGGACTCGTGGGACTGCCCAACGCGGGCAAGTCGACACTGCTCTCCGCCGTGTCGAGCGCGCGCCCGAAAATCGCCAACTACCCCTTCACCACGCTTGAGCCGTCGCTCGGCATCGTCGACTACCGCGACCACAAGTCGTTCGTCATGGCGGACATACCGGGCATCATCGAGGGCGCAAGCGAGGGCAAGGGCCTCGGACTGCGGTTCCTGCGCCACATTGAGCGCAACTCGCTGCTGCTCTTCATGGTGCCGGGCGACACCGACGACATCAAGCGCGAGTATGAGCTGCTGCTCAACGAGCTGCGGCAGTTCAACCCCGACATGCTCACCAAGCACCGCGTGCTCGCCGTCACGAAGTGCGACTTGCTCGACGACGAGCTGATGGACATGCTCCGCGAGACGCTGCCCGACGACCTGCCGGTGGTGTTCATATCGTCCGTCACCGGACTTGGCATACAGGAACTCAAGGACGTGCTGTGGAACGAGCTCAACTCGGAGAGCAACAAGCTCCAGGAGATTACGGCCGAGGACACTCTCGTCCACCGCGACAAGGACATGACGCGCTTCGCCGAGGAACTGAAGGCCGAGGGCGAGGACGAGATTATCTATCTCGACGACGACGACATCGAGGATGTTGACGACATTGAGGATCTTGAGGACTTTGAATATGAGGAGGACGACAAAAATGAGTAACCCAGTGCCTGTTCTCACCTATTATAATATGTCACCCTCAGTGGTGGCATTCTCTACGACACGCCACGGGGGCGTGAGCGAGGGCAACTACGCCTCGTTCAACATCAACGGGTACTGCGGCGACACTCCAGAGCACACGGCTGCCAACCGCAGCCTGCTCGCCGATGAGCTTGGCGTCGCCGCCGACCACATCATCATGCCCCACCAGACGCATGGCGTGGAGACGCGCATCATCAGCCACGAGTTTCTCGCCCTGCCCGAGGGCGTGCGCAAGATGCTCCTCGAAGGTGTCGATGCCGTGCTGACCGATGTCAGCCGACTGTGCGTCGGAGTGTCGACAGCCGACTGCATACCAGTGCTGCTCTACGACGAGGAGCACCATGCCGTGGCTGCCATACATGCCGGATGGCGCGGCACGCTGGCGCGCATCGTCCACAAGACGGTGCTTGAGATGCGCATGGCCTACCAGACCGACCCAGCCAAGCTCAAGGCTGTTGTCGGACCGGGCATATCAATGAAAAACTTTGAGGTGGGCGACGAGGTGTACGACGCCTTCGAGCAAGCCGCCTTCGACATGAACACCATCGCACAGCAGGAGATAAAGCGCAATCCCGGCGCCGCCGACCCCTCAAAGCTGTTCGAGAAGAAGTGGCACATCAACCTGCCGCTTGCCAACAAGCAGCTCCTCCTGCACAACGGCGTGAAGGAGGAGAACATCACCATGTCAGACACCTGCACCTTCGACAATACCAACGACTACTTCTCGGCACGCCGGCTTGGCATTGATTCGGGAAGAATATACACGGGAATATTAATCAAATAAATACCAGCCCTACCCCCAGCCCCTCCTCCGTTTGGGAGGGGCTGGGGGTAGGGCATTTAATCTCAATTTATGAAAATTCGCAAACTTCTTTTACTCCTCACATTCTCCGTGGTGCTCACCACCACAGCATCAGCGCCCGTCAAGCAGCAGTTCACCGCCGCCGAGCAACAGCAAATCAGCATCGCCACACCGGGGTTGTTCACCCGTTCCGATGCCTTCAACGTGGATTTCAGCGCGTTGAAGGCTTCGGAATACTCGTTTCCGCTGCCTGTAGGCAAGGCCACAGTGCGCAAGAACAACTCCATGGAGATTACCACATCCGAGGGCGACGCCGTGAAGGCGATGTTCGACGGTACCGTGCGACTCTCGCGAAAGCATCCCGACATGGGCAACGTGATTGTGGTGCGTCACCGCAACGGTCTTGAGACGGTCTACGGCAACAACGCTCAAAACCTTGTCAACGTAGGCGACTTCGTGCGCGCCGGACAGACCATAGCCATCGCCGGAAGCCGCGACGGAAAGATATTCTGCGACTTCGCCATCATGGTGAACGGCGGACGCATCAACCCCTCTACTGTCATCGACGTGAAGAGCCACCGCCTGCGCCGGCAGACTCTGCTCTGCGAGAAGAACGGCTCGTTCGTGAACGTGAGCATCCTCGGCGACAAGTCGGACATCGAGGAGACTGCCGACGAGATGAAAAGCGACAAGATGTTCGCCAAGTCCGCCACGTTCAAGTGGAACCTTGAGCAAATGGAGAAGCAGCGCTGGGCTTACCCACTGCCTGGCGCCAAGGTCATCAGCCCCTACGGAGGCAGCCGACGCCACTCGGGAGTCGACCTGAAGACGAAACCCAACGACGAGATTCTTGCCGCCTTCGACGGTGTAGTCACGCGCTCGTCGCCCTACTCCGGCTACGGCAACTGCATCGTCATACGCCACGACAACGGCCTGGAGACACTCTACTCCCACCAGTCGAAGAACCTCGTGAAGGTGGGCGACCGGGTGAAGGCGGGACAGGTGATCGGACTGACCGGACGCACCGGACGCGCCACCACCGAACACCTGCACTTCGAGACCCTGTTCAAGGGCCACCGCTTCAACCCCAACCTCATCTTCGACCACAACTCCAAGCAGCTCCAGCAGTCAACGCTCACCCTTACAAAGAACGGAGGCATCACCTCGAAGAAAAACTGACTGGGAGCGGGGGCGCCCTCGCCCCCGGCATCCCCCTCATCCATCAAGAGCATCGCTCTTTATAACATCGCTCTTATCCGTCGGAGCATTATTCTTATCCGTCGGGGGCGAGGTGTCCCCCGCTCCCAGTCATTGTAACCCCATTACAAGACAATTGTAACCGCGTTACTAAATAATTGTAACCCAGCTACAAAGCAACGGTAACCCCATTACAAAAGTACAGTAACAAAAATAGGGTGTAGAGCTTCCGCTCTACACCCTATTTTTGTTATTATTCTTACTTCTTATCTCTTGTGCCTGTTGGCACGCTGCTCGCGGTATTTAGCCTTTTGCCGAGCCGAACCGCTGCCATGGGCACCGGTGATGTACTGTTTCTTCTTTGCCTTGGTCTTCACTTTGCCGTCGTCGGTCTTCTTCGAAGAACCGCCGCCGCGTCCCCATGAAATGCCATTGGCAATGATTGCATCGATATCGTCGCCTTTGCTCATATTTTCAGATAGTATTATTATGTTGTTGTGATATGGGTGATTGGAGTGTTGCTTATATCAATGATGGAACAAACGCACACCCGTAAACGCCATTGTGATGCCATACTTGTCGCATGTGTCAATCACGTTGTCGTCGCGCACTGAGCCACCTGCCTGGGCAATGTACTCCACACCGCTCTTGTGGGCACGCTCGATGTTGTCGCCGAACGGGAAGAACGCGTCGCTGCCGAGAGCCACACCGCGGTTCTTGGCTATCCATGCCTTCTTCTCCTCCATGGTCAGCACCTCAGGCTTCTCCTTGAAGAACATCTGCCATGTGCCGTCGCGCAGAACGTCGTCGTGGTCTTCAGAGATATACACGTCGATGGTGTTGTCGCGGTCGGCACGGCGTATGCCGTCGACAAACGGAAGGTTCATCACTTTCGGATGCTGGCGCAGCCACCAGATGTCTGCCTTGTTGCCTGCCAAGCGTGTGCAGTGGATGCGGCTCTGCTGTCCGGCACCGATGCCGATTGCCTGGCCGTCCTTCACGTAGCATACGGAATTCGACTGGGTGTACTTCAGTGTGATGAGCGAGATGATGAGGTCGCGGATGGCATCTGGAGTAAAGTTCTTTGCCTTTGTAGGGATGTTCTCGAAGAGCTTCGGGTCGTCGAGCTTCACATTGTTGCGTCCCTGCTCAAATGTCACGCCGAACACCTGCTTGTGCTCAACCGGGTTTGGCACGTAAGTGGGGTCGATTTTTATCACGTTGTATGTGCCCTTACGCTTTGCCTTGAGGATTTCAAGAGCCTCGGGAGTGAAGTCAGGGGCAATGATGCCGTCGCTCACCTCACGCTTGATGAGTGTTGCAGTGGCAACGTCGCAAGTGTCGCTCAGGGCAACGAAGTCGCCGTAAGAACTCATGCGGTCGGCACCGCGGGCGCGTGCGTATGCGCATGCAATCGGCGAGAGTTCCACCTTAACGTCGTCAACGAAGTAAATTTTCTTCAGAGTGTCGCTCAACGGCAGGCCAACAGCGGCTCCGGCAGGCGACACGTGCTTGAACGAAGCAGCGGCAGGAAGACCGGTAGCAGCCTTGAGTTCCTTCACGAGCTGCCATGAGTTGAAGGCGTCGAGGAAATTGATGTAGCCAGGACGACCGTTGAGTACTTCGATTGGGAGTTCGCCTTCTTCCATGTAGATGCGAGAAGGCTTCTGGTTCGGATTGCATCCGTACTTGAGTGCTAATTCTTTCATACAGTGATTATAAGAATGAAAAATATGTCTGCAAAATTACTCATTTTCCACTAAAAAGCCGTACATTTGTGCCGAAATATTATGTCATTAGCATGTTATGAATTATGAATTACGCACTGAAGAAACTTTTTGATACTGTGGAGCGCGAATTGGAGCGCATTCCACAGAAGGTTCATGCCAAGGAGAAGCTCACAATGTATATCAAGGGTGTGGAAAAGCCTAAACGCGAAACCCTTGACAAAATCTCACTGCTCGTTGGCTTCCAAGACTGGGACAAGTTCAAAGAAGCGCTCCACGGCGAAACCGATGGTCAGGACAATTTCAAGGATTAAATTTTCAGGCAAGAAAAGTACCATCCCCACACACATTAACCCCACATAAAGGGGGTGTCGAGCTCCCGCTCGACACATGATTAATTGTTGCCATTTTGGCTAATCGTTGCTTTAGTGTCGAGCGGGAGCTCGACACCCCCTTTATGTGGGGTTAATGTGTGTGGGGATGGTACTTTTCTTGCCTGAAAATTTAATCCTTGAAATTGTCCTGACCATCGGTTTCGCCGTGGAGCGCTTCTTTGAACTTGTC
>JBNMLZ010000002.1:0-63408 GCA_050875085.1 Prevotella sp.
TATCGGACTAAAGAAGAATTTAGAAGAGCCATCAAATGGTTCTTTGATAATATCGCGGAATTTAAAGAAGAGTTGGAGTCACTTCTAACTCTCAATTTCCGATTGGTGAATTCTCAAACCATTTCTTTTTAACTATAAAAAAATAATAAAATTAACTATATTCTTTGTTTTATCCTAAATTTCCAACAACCTGGCGAAGGTTACGCCCACCTTCACGTATATTACCAAAAAAGCAACCACAAGATTAGTTGCGGTTGCTTTTATATGTATTATTGTTTACTTCTGAATGTCCCAGCCCACAGCCGACGCGCCGAGAACGGCAGCCGAGGAGCCGTCGAGACCAGACACGAGGAACTTGGCCTTGCCCTTGAAGATGTTGAGCACGGTTGCGTCGTAAGCCTTCTTGATTGGGTTCATGATGAGGTCGCCAGCCTTTGTCAGGCCACCGAAGAAAATGAATGCCTCTGGTGAAGAGAAGGCAGCGAAGTTGGCGCAAGCCTCACCGAGCAACTTGCCAGTGTACTCGAAAATCTCGTTGGCAATCTTGTCGCCCTTTCCGGCTGCTACAGCCACGTCGTAGGATGTGATTTTCTCCGGGTCAAGCTCGCGGAGCAATGAAGGCTCGCTTGAGTTGGCGAGGAACTCGCGTGCAGAACGTGCAACGCCTGTAGCCGAGCAGTAAGTCTCAAGACAACCTCTGCGTCCGCAGCCACAAGGACGGCCGTTCTCCTTCACGATAACGTGGCCAAGCTCACCTGCGAAGCCGTCGCAACCGTATACCAACTGACCGTTGATGACGATGCCAGAGCCTACTCCTGTGCCGAGAGTGATAACGATGAAGTTCTTCATGCCACGAGCCACGCCATAAGTCATCTCACCGATAGCGGCAGCGTTGGCGTCGTTGGTCAAAGCAACGGGGATTCCGAGCTTGTCAGAGAACATCTTTGCCAAAGGCACGATGCCATTGTGACCCCACTCCAAGTTAGGAGCAAACTCGATTGTGCCATTGTAGTAGTTGCCGTTAGGAGCGCCGATGCCCATAGCCTTGATTTTCTCAATGCCGCCCACCTGGTCGATGATAATCTGGAGAGCCTCGCAGCAAGCGTCAACATAAGCCTGCACGTTCTCGCCATAGCCCTGAGTCTTGATGGCTGTTGTAGCCTTGATATCGCCACGGCTGTCAACGATACCGAACACTGAATTTGTTCCGCCAAGGTCCAAACCGATTACATACGGTTTCAATGAATCTTCTGTCATGATTATTCGTTTTTATTTTTGTAAATTAATAGTATAGATTAAGAAGCCTGAGCTAATGCCGCACAAAGGGTTAACCGTTTTGTCATGTTTCATTATTGTGGCTATTGGCATCATGTCTGACTTTTTAGCAAAGGTATTAAAAATGTTGTAATCGGACAAAGTTTTAATGATAAAATTTGCCTATATCGCATAAAATTCGCAATTTTGCACTCGTTATGCAGTTTCCAATTCAATTAGATATATTAGACTTCGTATTCAAGGGAATACTTATAGGCATCATGGCGTCGGCTCCAATGGGGCCTGTAGGGGTGCTTTGCATACAACGAACTCTGAACAAGGGTCGCTGGTATGGGTTTATCACAGGCATCGGAGCCTGTGTGAGCGACATTATATACGCGCTGTTCACGGGTCTGGGAATGAGCTTCATGATGAACTTCGTGGGCAACGCGCACAACCGCTTCCTGCTTCAGATAAGCGGAAGCGTGGTGCTGATGCTCTTCGGCATCTACTGCTACCGCTCCAACCCCACCAAGAACATCCACAAGAGCAACAAGTCGCAGAAGGGCACACTCGTGCACAATGGCATAACAGCCTTCCTCGTGACACTATCCAACCCGCTCATCATATTCCTGTTCATATTCCTGTTCGCACAGTTTGCTTTCGTTGTGCCCAACCGGCCTTTCGAGATGACCGTGGGCTACATAAGCATAGTGGGCGGGGCACTGCTGTGGTGGTTTGGACTGACGTGGCTCATCGACAAGGTGCGCGGCAAGTTCGACAACAACGGTATCCTGCTCATCAACCGTGTAGTGGGCTGCATTGTCATCATATTCTCTGTGATAATGCTCCTTGGAACTGTGTTCAACCTTTATAAACTTCCTTATTAAGCAATATGTTCATAGCACAAGAATTACGCAAGAAGAGCACAGCCGAATACGTGCTCTACATGTGGCAGGTGGAGGACATCATACGCGCCTATGGCTGCCAGCTCTCACGCATCAAGAATGAATACATAAGCCGCTTTTCCGACTATACCGACGAGCAACGCGAGGAGATGGTCGACTGGTACGGCGACCTCATCACAATGATGAACTCTGAGGGCAAGCGCGAGAAGGGTCACCTGACCATCAACCAAATCGTGGTGCAGGACATGAACGAGCTGCACAACCGTCTGCTGCAAAGCTCACGCTTCCCATTCTACAACTCGGAGTACTACAAGGTGCTGCCCTTCATCGTGGAACTGCGCAACCGCGGCGACAAGGACATCAACGAGATTGAGACTTGCCTCAACGCGCTCTACGGCACGATGATGCTCAGACTGCAAAACAAGAAGATAAGCCCCGACACGGAGCACGCAATAAAAGAAATATCGACTTTCCTCGGTATGCTTAGCGACTACTACATTAAGGACAAGAACGAAGGTCTGAAGTTCGACGACGACGAGGAGATATAAAAAAGATTATTATGAACCCAGAAATAGAACGCAGGCGAACATTCGCCATCATATCACACCCTGACGCCGGTAAGACAACGCTCACCGAGAAGTTCCTTCTCTTCGGTGGACAGATACAGGTGGCAGGAGCAGTAAAGAACAACAAGATTCGCAAGACCGCCACGTCCGACTGGATGGAAATCGAGAAGCAACGCGGTATCTCAGTGTCGACATCAGTAATGGAGTTTGACTACGAGGGCTACAAAATCAACATTCTCGACACCCCGGGTCACCAGGACTTCTGCGAGGACACATACCGCACACTGACCGCCGTCGACTCTGCCATCATCGTGGTGGACGGCGCAAAGGGTGTGGAGACACAGACCCGCAAGCTTATGGAGGTGTGCCGTATGCGCAACACGCCGGTTATCATCTTCATCAACAAGATGGACCGCGAGGGACGCGACCCGTTCGACCTTCTCGACGAACTGGAGGAGGAACTGAAGATTAAGGTGCGCCCGCTGTCGTGGCCTATCAACATCGGTGCCAAGTTCAAGGGCGTGTACAACATCTACGAGAACAAGCTCGACCTCTTTAAGCCCGACAAACAGCGCGTGACGGAGAAGGTGGAGGTTGACATAAACTCCTCGGAGCTTGAGGCCCACATCGGTGAGCAGGACGCAAAGCAGTTGCGCGACGACGTGGAACTTATCGACGGTGTATACCCTGAGTTTGACGTGGAGACCTACCGCTCTGCCGAGGTTGCACCGGTGTTCTTCGGCTCTGCATTGAATAACTTCGGTGTGCAGGAACTGCTCAACTGCTTCGTAAAGATTGCACCGTCGCCACGCCCGACAAAGGCTGAGGAGCGCATCGTGGAGCCGGAAGAGCCTAAGTTCACTGGCTTCATATTCAAGATTACAGCCAACATCGACCCCAACCACCGCTCATGTATCGCCTTCTGCAAGGTGTGCAGCGGCAAGTTCGAGCGCAACAAGCCTTATCTGCACGTGCGCCAGAACAAGACTCTGCGCTTCTCTTCGCCCACGCAGTTCATGGCGCAGCGCAAGAGCACCATCGACGAGGCATGGCCGGGCGACATCGTTGGTCTGCCTGACAACGGCATCTTCAAGATTGGCGACACTCTGACTGAGGGCGAGAAACTTCATTTCCGCGGACTGCCGTCGTTCTCACCGGAGATGTTCAAGTATATCGAGAACGATGACCCTATGAAATCGAAGCAGCTTGAGAAGGGCATCAACCAGCTTATGGACGAGGGTGTAGCCCAGCTGTTCATCAACCAGTTCAACGGCCGCAAGATTATCGGCACCGTGGGCCAGCTGCAGTTTGAGGTTATACAGTACCGCCTGGAGAACGAATACAACGCCAAGTGTCGCTGGGAACCTGTTCATCTTTACAAGGCTTGCTGGATAGAGAGCGACGACGAGGAGGAACTCGACCAGTTCAAGAAACGCAAGTACCAATATATGGCGAAGGACCGCGACGGACGCGACGTGTTCCTCGCTGACTCTGGCTACGTGCTGTCAATGGCCCAACAGGACTTCAAGAACATCAAGTTCCACTTCACAAGCGAATTCTGATAATTGGCGTTATCGGAAGCTGGATTTGAATATGGCTTGATTTTTACAAAAACATAAAAAACACCCGATTGGGGGCAAACCCCTTCGGGTTTCAATATAGGAATAGGCGTATGACCTTACGAGAGCAAGCTCTCGACGGGCATACGCCTATTCCTATATTGGTGCTGCAAGCAGCACTTGCCCCCAATCGGGCAATCAACATAAAAAACAATGGCACAAAAGTTGATTAAAACGTAACACCTCAAATATCCATTAAATATTACCCAACTATCTATTAACTATAATCCCCAATATATATGAACTACAACATAAAGAAACTCATTGACCATGACCCGCTATTGCATAAGAAGTTAAGACAATATTGTTATGACATTAACGGATGTTGTTTTATTGTTCATACTGAGTTAGGACCTTTTCTGAACGAATACATGTATCAGGATGCCTTGGAAATATTACTCAAAGAGAAACAAATACAACACGTCAGAGAATATTATTTTCACGTAGATTTTCATGGGCAACGAATTAAACACAAACATTATGTGGACTTCCTTGTGCGCAATAAGGTACTGATTGAATGCAAGGCTGTTGAATGTATTGGAGCCGAACAACGACAGCAACTATGGAACTACATGCGGCTAACACATGCACGTATTGGCATCCTGTGGAATTTCGCTCCCATCAATGACCAAAATGAACATTATTACCTTGACACCCAAACTAATATAATGTACACATTCTGACATAGTGCAAACCATCCAATATTATACAGACACTCTAACATAGAGCAAACATTTTGATAAAATGTTCCTCCATTAATAAATGGTGCAACGGTTTTTTATGTTGATTGCCAGGCTATGGGCAAGTGCTGCTTGCAGCACATAAATAAAAGGAGAAAAGGCCTGTCGAGAGCTAGCTCTCGTAAAGGCCTTTTCTCCTTTTATTTATAAACCCGAAGGGTTTTGCCCATAGCCTGGTGTTTTTTTATGTTTTTGTCCTTTTAACCAAGCAAAAATAAAATCTTCATCACTTCCGATAACGCCAATTATCAGAAGTAGAAAGAGGGTTAGTACTCGTCAACTTTCTGCTGCTTGCGGTAGGCATCAAGCTGCTTTTGCAGTTGCTTGGTAATCTTCTCATAGCCTGGCTTGCCATAGAGATTGTTCAGTTCATGAGGGTCATTCTGCAAGTCGTACAGCTCATTGTAGTTGACGGCGGAATCCTTAGGCTCGAAATAGCCGATGTTGATGAGCGACTTGAGAGTGTTGTTCTCGTTGGTACCCTCCATACGCTGGTATTTGTTCTCAGGCACAGCATCGAGTCCACCCTTGCCATAGAAATGTATCAGCTTGAAGCGGTCGGTACGAACACCGTCGTGCTTGCGCACCATGTGATAGGTAGGGTAGTCGTAGTAATGGTAGTAGATGCTTGTGCGCCACTGCTTCTGCGCGTCGCCATTGTCGAAGACAGGCAGAAGCGAGCGGCCTACCATATACTGCGGTTTCTTCACGCCAGCCAAGTCGAGGAACGTTGGTGCATAGTCGATGTTCTGCACAAGCTTGTGGCACACACTTCCCGGCTTGGTATGTCCGGGATAGCTCACGATAAGCGGTGTGCGCAACGATTCCTCATACATGAACCGCTTGTCAAACCATCCATGCTCCCCCATGTAAAAGCCCTGGTCGGAGGTGTACACGATGATGGTGTTGTCGGTAAGGCCATGCTCGTCGAGATAGTCGAGCACACGCCCGACACTCTCGTCAACACTCGCAATGACCGACATGTAGTCGCGTATGTAGGCCTGATACTTCCAGTTGTCGAGTTCCTTGCCAGTGAGATGGGCCTCAAGCAACTTACGGTTGCGCGGGAAATAATACTTGCCCCAAGCCGAACGCTGCGCTGGTGTCATGCGGTTTATCTCGCCCATGAGTGCCTGGTAGGAATCGAGGCTGTTGCTGTTGGTAGTGTCGAGCATCTCGGGCACCTTGAAGTCCTGCTCCCAGCGCATGTCGCGCGTCACCATCATCTTCTGCGTGCGTGCGGCGGAGCCACGCGTGGCGTAGTCATCGTAGAATGTCTCCGGCAACGGGAACTCCACATTGTCGTATTTTCCGAGGTACTTAATATTGGCTTGCCAGTTGCGGTGTGGTGCCTTGTGGTGAAGCAACAGACAGAACGGCTTCGACTTGTCGCGATGCTCCATGAAGTCAATGGCATGGTCGGTGGTAAGGTCGGTGGAATATCCTTCCTCAACAATGTATTTGCCATCTGGCGTGTCGGTGCCGCGATACTGTGGGTTCCAATACTGTCCCTGGTCGTTGTATATATGGTAATAGTCAAAACCTTTCGGGTCGCACCCCATGTGCCACTTGCCCACGACAGCCGTCTGATAGCCTGCGTTCTGAAGCAGTTCGGTGAAGAATGTGTGCGACGTGTCGATGCCCTCACCGAGCTGACGCTGACCATTCTGATGGCTGTAGAGTCCGGTCATAAGGCAGGCACGCGAAGGCGTGGATAGAGAGTTCTCCACAAAGGCGCGGTCGAAACGCATGCCACGCTGGGCGATGCGGTCGATATTTGGCGTTGGCGCGAGCTTTCCGATGGCCTCGCCATAAGCCGAAATACACTGGTACGCATGGTCGTCGCACATTATATACACAATGTTTGGACGCTGTGCAGCCGCTTTCTGCTGCGCCTGCATTGACGAGGCAAGGCAAGAAAGGGCTGCTACGGATAGAATTGTTTTGTTCATTTCATTTGGTCTTTGTTTGTCTAATATATTTATTCACTATGCTCATTTCTTAACCTTTGTGGCAACCACAAAGTAGCCAATAAGACAGCAGTAAGCCACAAGCGAGGCTACCTCCGACAACGGACTTGCAAGCCAAGACTCCATCCACTGGTCGCTGACGAGATGCACGTCGCAGAAGCGCAGCAATGCCGACACGACACCCATCAACGCACCACCGGCAATAAAGCCACTGGCAAGCAGGGTGCCCTTCTCACCGCGTTCACGGTTGACATCAGCATCCTTTGAACGCGAGGTGACATACCAGCTCACGATACCTCCAACAAGAAGCGGAGTGTTCAGTTCCAGCGGAATGAACATGCCGAGCGCAAAGGCAATTGCAGGAATCTTGAAATATGTAAGCACGATGGCAATGAGAGCGCCTATGCCATAAAGAGCCCATGGAGCGCCGACGCCGTTCATCAACGGGTCGATGACGGCAGCCATGGCATTGGCCTGGGGAGCGGCGAGCTGTCCGCTTGCAAAGCCATAGGTCTGGTTGAGCAGTATCATCACACCGCCCACAGTAGCCGCCGACACCAATGTGCCGAGGAACTTCCACGACTCCTGCTTCTTAGGCGTTGTTCCGAGCCAGTAGCCTATCTTCAGGTCGGTAATGAAACCGCCTGCCATCGACAATGCCGTACATACCACACCACCCATAATCAGTGCAGCCACCATGCCGCCAGTGCCCTTCAGTCCAACAGCAACGAGCACCACCGACGCAAGGATGAGCGTCATAAGCGTCATGCCCGACACAGGGTTGCTGCCCACAATGGCAATGGCATTAGCCGCAACGGTCGTGAAGAGGAAGGCGATAACGGTCACGAGCACAATGCCCACGACAGCGAAGAGCAGATTGCCATCCATCACGCCAAACCAGAAGAAGAGGAATGTGACGATAAGCGTCACTATGCTTCCAATGGCTATTATCTTGAACGATATGTCGCGCTGTGTGCGCACCGTGTTCTCAGACGACTGCGAACCGCCCTTCATCTCATTTGCAGCCAGCGATACGGCACCCTTGATGATGCCCCACGACTTGATGATGCCTATGATGCCTGCCATGGCGATGCCACCGATACCAATGCTCTTGCCGTAGTACTTGAATATCTCCTCTGCCGACATTGCGCCGACTGTCTTGGTGATTTCAGGATTCCACATGTTGAGCACCTGGTCATGGAAGGCAATCGACATGCCCGGTACGATGAGCCACCACACCACGAACGAACCAAGACAAATGATGAAGGCATACTTCAAGCCAATTATGTAGCCGAGTCCGAACACGGCGGCACCGGTGTTGACCTTGAATACAAGCTTCACCTTGTCGGCTGCCGCAACGCCCCACTCCACAACACGCGACGTGAAGTTCTCGTTCCACCAGCCAACAGTGGCAACAATGAAGTCGTAGAGTCCACCCACAAGTCCGGCGATGAGCAACGGCTTTGCCTGTGAGCCGCCCTTCTCTCCGCTGACAAGCACCTGTGTAGTGGCTGTGGCCTCCGGGAAAGGATACTTGCCGTGCATGTCCTTCACGAAATACTTGCGGAACGGTATCATAAACAATATGCCAAGGATGCCACCCAGCAAAGACGAGAAGAACACCTTGAAGAACGACACGCTCATTTCGGGATACTTGGCCTGCAAGATGTATATTGCAGGAAGCGTGAAGATGGCACCGGCAACGATTGTGCCCGAACAGGCACCAATGCTCTGGATGATTACATTCTCGCCGAGAGCCTTGTTGCGCTTGGCCGCCGTTGACACGCCAACGGCAATGATTGCAATAGGTATGGCTGCCTCAAACACCTGACCGACTTTCAGACCGAGATAGGCAGCGGCTGCCGAAAACAGCATTGCCATGATTATACCCCACGTCACCGACCATGCGTTCACCTCAGGATAGGTCTGCCTGGGCGACATTATCGGCTCATACTCCTCACCCGGCTTCAACTCTGTGAAAGCGTTGTCGGGCAATTGGATTTGCTCCTTTTCTTTTTCCATTTTGATTGTTATTATATTGTTAATTGTTTCGGTAGTGTCATAATATCGGCAAAGTTACAACTTTTAGTTTTTAAAACTGCCATGAACTCGGAAAATATGTTTAATTTTGCGCATTAGTTATATTTAAAATGTGACAAACCAATGAACAAGACCAAAAGAATGTTGACAACTGCCATTGCCGCCGCAATTGTAGGCATAAACTCGTTTGCCGGCAACGAGCTGACAATGATTGTGGGCACATACACCGACCAAAGCTCATCGGTGGGAATGTATGTCTACCGTTTCGACCAGCAGACTGGCGAGGCGCGTGCCGTCAGCAGCGTGCAGGCTGGCAACCCGTCATTTCTCGCTATCAACAATGACAACACACGCGTGTATGCCGTGAGCGAATATGACGATGGACGGCAGGCCGTAGGTGCCTACAGCCTCAACAAGGAAGACGGCACACTGAAACTCCTAACCAGCCAGAGATGCGGCATCGGTGCCACACGTAAAGCGAACACCATGCCTGGCGCAGCTCCATGCAACGTGATGCTGCACGACGGATATGTGGTGACATCCAACTACAACGGTGGCGACATTTCCGTTTTCCCGATAGCCAATGACGGCACCATTGGCGCAGAATCGCAATATTTCGACATGCACCGCGACGGAAGCAACATCGTCGCCCACATACACTGCTGCCGCATCACTCCCGACAACCGCTATATGCTCGCCGATGACCTTGGCAACGACTGTATATGGCGCTTTGAGGTGGGCAAGAACGGCAAGTTCCTGTCAAACCCGACCATAGCCTACAGCGCACCGCATGGTACTGGACCACGCCACCTCGTGTTCAACAACAAAGGCAACATCGCTTACCTCATTGGCGAACTCGACGGCTCCATAACCGTGCTCAGCTACGACAACGGCAAACTCAACGAACTGCAACGTGTACAGGCATCGCTGACGAAAACTGCCGGAAGCGCTGACATCCACCTTTCGCCTGACGGAAAATTCCTCTACGCTTCACACCGCTTGAAGGACGAGGGCATCTCGGTGTTTGCCGTCAACCCGTCGACTGGACTGCTGACTAAAGTCGGATTCCAGCCAACTGCCGCCCATCCGCGCAATTTCGCAATCACACCCAACGGCAAATACCTGCTCGTGGCTTGCCGCGACAGCAACGTGATTGAGGTGTTCAGCCGCAACAAGAAAACAGGCTTGCTGAACAATGTCAACCACGACATAACGCTCGGTAAGCCTGTATGTATACAATTCTGCAAATAGCACAGCCCATAAACAAAAAAAGCGTTGATTGACTCAACGCTTTTTTTTGTTTATGGATAATTTTAGAACAATCCCCATTTCTTCTTTTTCTTCGGCTTGTCCTCACTGCTGCCAAACTGCGGCTGGTGCATCATGTCATACCATGTCAAGTTGTTGTGCACCATATTGTAAATCTGTCCCCAGTCGGGCAGACCGCCAATGTTGCGGTCGTCGATAAAGAGGTCGGCCTTCAGCTTGCGCGAGAAGTGGTTGTTGTTGCTCGTTGTCTCCTCTGGATAATCGCGGTTGACAGCATAAAACTCCACACCGCGCTCCTTGCACCACTGCACAGCATCGTCAAGCAACTTGCCCTCACGCACGCTCCACAGTATGAGCTTGTGTCTCTCCTTGATGAGCATACGCAGAGTCTCGGTGGCGAAAGGAATCTCCTCGCCGATAGCCGGATATTTGTGTTCGACGATTGTTCCGTCAAAGTCTACTGCTATTACCATTTATTCTTTTCTTTATTTCTTTATTGAATTATCATTCTTGTTGCCATAACCGCTGCTTGTGTATGAGCCGTATGAGCCATAGCTTGTGTAAGAACCCGACGTGCCGTACTTACCATACTTGCCATACTTGCCGTATTTGCCATACTTGCCATAGCCGTAAGCATAGCCATACTTTTTCTTCGACATGTCGATGCCGTTGATTACGATGCAAGTGTTAGGCAACTTTTTCTCTGCGGCAAGAGAGTTGATAAGGCTGAAGCTTGCACGCGCTGTGTAGTCGGCACGGCACATGTAGATGGTCAGGTCGGCAACACGGCTGATGAGCAACGTATCAGTAACGAGACCTACAGGAGCTGTATCGATGAGCACATAGTCGTAGTCTTCCTTGAGAGAGTCGATAACCTTGTCGAGCGACTTGCGTGACACAAGCTCTGCCGGGTTTGGCGGTATCGGTCCTGCCATGAGAAGGTCTAGGTTCTTGTTGATGCCCGACGGAAGTATCTGCGCCTTGATGTCTTCCTTTGTAGGATTATCACGCACGAGCAGGTTGGTGATGCCGTGCTTGAAATCGTTGATTTCGAAGAGCTGTGCCAGACGCGGCTTACGGATGTCAAGACCAATGAGCACAACCTTCTTGCCGAGCAGCGCGAAGCTCACGGCAAGGTTGGAAGTGGTGAACGTCTTGCCTTCGCCTGATGTCGTCGACGTTGCCATGATGACCTTCTGTCCATCCTTGAGCATGAACTGCACATTTGAGCGTATGGATCGGAAAATCTCCTCCATGAGGTTGTTCTGGTTCTCGTGCACCACAACGTCGGCCTTTGTCTTGGCAGTCTCGCTTGCGATGGCCACATCACCGATAATCGGCAGTGTTGTGAGCGTTGCCACATCATCGTGACCCTCAATCTTGTAGCGGAAGAAGTTGATGAGGAATATCACGCCTGTAGGTATTGCCAAGCCCAGCACGAGTGCGATAAGCATGACAATGGCACCCTTCGGGCTGATTTTGCCTGTCACAACAGGGTCGTCGATGAGCTTGCCCTTGTCGGCGGTTGCGGCGAGAGATATGGAGTTCTCCTCGCGCTTCTGTAGAAGCATGAGGTAGAGACCCGACTTCACTTCCTGCTGGCGTCCTATTTGTGTGAGGATGCGCTCCTGCTCAGGTGTGGATGATATCTGTCCTGAGTAGACATTGAACTGCTGCTGCACGCTGCTGCGCTGAATCTCGGCGTTGCGCTGAGCCTGCGCCATTGCGCGGCGTATGCTCGCCGTGAGGTCGTCGAGTTGTGATGTGAGCGGTGTCACCGACGGTGATGTCTCGCTTGCGCTGCGGAGCAGGCGGTTGCGCTCCATTGCAATCTCGTTGTACTTGTTGATGAGCGCCGATGATGAAGGATCGGTCAGTCCCACGTTAGTAGGAAGAGTCTGGTATTTGTTGGCAGGCTCGCTCATGTATTCGTTCAAGCTGCGCAGGAGTTCTATCTGCATGTTCATGTCGGCAAGTTTCTGAGTGTATGTGTCAGAGCTGGCGACAGTCTGTGCGGAGTTTATCTGCGGGTCTACAATCTTGTAGCGGCGTTTAGCAGATTCGAGGTTGCCCTCGGTTGCGCCCAGTTCGTTGTTGATTTTCTCAAGACGAGTGTTGATAAACTGCTCGGTGCGCATTGCTATCTCGTTCTTGTCCTCGTTTGCCTCGCGGTTGTAGCACAGGGTGAGCTGGTTGAGGTAGTCCACCGCACGCTCCGGCACTGCATCCTTGAGCACAATCTCAGCAATGGTAGTTGTCTTGGATGTCTGGCTCACGGTCATAGCCTTGGCATAAGCTTCGCCAGCCATTTCCGGTGACACGATGACAGCCTTGAGAGTGCGGTCGTCTGGCATCACATACTCTGGGTTTTTGTTGAAGCTGATGATACCCACGCTTGTGTTGATGGTGAACGGCAGGGTAGCTGTTGTGCGGTCGATTTTGTATTTCACCGGCTTCAGGTCAGGGTCGTTGGGCACGTAAGTGTAAGAGCCAGTGATGTGGTACTTGCCCTTCTCCAGTTCCACGTTGAGTATTATCGGGCGCTTGAGCTTCTCAAGGTGTGCAGGGTCTACATCGATGTTTATAGGCTGTGTCTTGTAGATGATTTTTCCCTTCACGCGTCCCGACATGCGGTAATTGACATAGAGCTTGAGGTCTCTCACGGTTTCTTTTGCAAGCGACTGCGATCCAAGCACCACCACCTCGTTGTCGATACCAGCTGAGTTGCTCATTATACCAAGCGTGGTCGATGCGAGGAGTTGGTTTTTGGCGGCATTGCGACTTGAATTTTGGTCGTCCTTGATAAGCAGTTTAGCGTCTGCCTGATAGATAGGAGTGGCATATCTTAGATAGATAGCAGCTAAACCAAGGCAGATGACAAGCGACAGTACAAACCATTTCCAGTTGAGGACAACCATCGTATAGATGGCCTTCAGGTCGAACGACGACTTCTCGTCTTCATTCTCTTGCGCCACGTTGTATAATCCAGCGTTTTTGTTTTCTTCCATTGTTGTTAATATGCAATATAATAAAAGTATTTGTTGTCTATACCTTTTTATTAATAATATTAGTCAGTCTTTATTTCCAGTACAATTTTCCCATTTCTTATTTGCCATTCTCTGCAAGCTGGAGAAGATACTTGCCATAGTTGTTCTTTGCCATGGGCGTTGCTGTAGCCTTCAGTCTCTCGGCGTCAATCCATCCTTTCTTGAAAGCGATTTCCTCAAGGCAGGCCACTTTCAGTCCCTGGCGTTTCTCTATCACCTCAATGAATGTGCTTGCCTCCGACAGGCTGTCGTGTGTGCCCGTGTCAAGCCATGCGAAACCGCGCTGCAGGGTCTTCACCTTCAGGTTGCCCTGTGAGAGGTATTCCTGGTTGACGGTTGTTATCTCAAGCTCGCCGCGCTTGCTTGGCTTGATGCGTCTTGCCACGTCAACCACGCTGTTTGGATAGAAATACAGTCCCACAACAGCATAGTTGCTCTTCGGGTGCTCCGGTTTCTCCTCAATGCTCAGACAGTTGCCGTCGGCATCAAACTCAGCCACGCCGTAGCGCTCGGGGTCGTTCACATAGTAGCCGAAAACAGTAGCCTTGCCGTCGCGCTCCACATTCTGCACACTCTCATGCAGGAGCTGCGTGAATCCAGAGCCATAGAAGATGTTGTCGCCCAGCACCAGGCACGCTGAATCGCCAGCCAGGAAGTCGGCGCCAATAAGGAACGCCTGTGCCAAGCCGCCTGGATAAGGCTGCTCTGCATACTCGAAGCGCACACCATAGTCGCTGCCGTCGCCAAGAAGTCGGCGGAACGATGGCAGGTCGGCAGGAGTGGATATGATGAGTATTTCCCTTATGTCCGCAAGCATAAGCACGGAGATGGGATAATAAATCATTGGCTTGTCGAATATTGGAATGAGTTGCTTACTTATTCCCTTGGTGATTGGATAAAGGCGTGTGCCTGAACCACCGGCTAAAACAATTCCTTTCATAGTCTAAGAGGCGTGTTGTAAAATGTTAATAATTGGGATGTGCATAAAATGCGTACAAAGATACAAATAATAGTTGGAATAAGGCGCGCTCTTTTAATAAAAAGATGTCTAACAGAAGATTATAGGCAAATAATTACCCTTACAGGAGTAAAACAGTTGTGAGTTTGGAATAGTTTTCGTAATTTTGCAAGAAATCGTAATATTTTCAACAAAACATAACATCAACATGGGATTTTTATCAAGACTTTTCGGAAAGAAAGACGACAATAACAATACTGGTGGAATGGAAGACTACATGCAGCTTGTGCGTGTCTACTTCCAGGCAGCTATTGCATCCAACGTGGGCATCACCAACCTTGCCATGCTCCCCGACCTCCGCGTGTTCAAGTCAACGCTCCACGTGCCTACAGTCAACAACAAGCTCGGCATCGGCGAGAAGAGCGCATGCCGCAAGATGCTCAAGGAAATCTACGGCACGAGCGACGAGTTCTTCAAGGAGATAGACCTCAGCATACGCAAGAACTGCCGCAAGATGCAGGACGTGCAGGTGTATCTGCTGCAATTCCAGAACTTTACACAGGACCTCATGATGCTCATGGGCAACCTCATGAAGTTCAAGCTCCGCCTGCCTTCGTTCTTCAAGAACGCCATCTACAAGATGACCGACAAGACCGTTGGCGACATCTTCACCAAGAACGACTACTCCGACCCTGCCGTGCTCAAGGCTGTGTCGGCAATACGACAGTACAACCATCGTCTCGGATTCACGCAGAAGTGGATCACCGACTTCGTGTTCCAGGTTGTAATGCTCGCCAAGAAGGAGCCTAAGCCTGCCGACGACGACACTAAAAAGAAATAAAAACTGGCTAAAGGATAAAAAACTGCCGATATTTTTGTGTCGTTCACAGAAAAAAAATTAATTTTGTAATCAAAAAGTAGCATAATGGAAGCTGACGAGAAATCTATCGACCTTTTCACTACCCGTGTAAGGCAGATGATACTTCAGTACAACGACCTGAAGCAACACAATGCTGCGCTCAATGACACCATCAGTGAGCAGAAGGCGCGTATCTCCCAGCTTGAGACGCAACTCGAAATGCTGCGCCGCGAATACAACAACCTGAAAGTGGCGCGCATGGTAGAGATTACAAACGGTGACATGGCGTCTGCACAGAAACGACTCGCCAAACTCATACGCGATGTTGACAAGTGCATAACGCTTGTCAGCGAGCGCGGCGAATAAGCTGTGCCACATTCCAATTCACATATCTCTCTGAACAATGGCTGAACAAAATCAAGAGAAACTCCGCATAAGGCTGCACGTCTACGACACCGACATTCCAGTGAATGTGCGCCCGAAGGACGAGCCTCTATACCGCGATGCTGCAAAACTCATCACCAGCACCGTGAACGCTTATGCGTCAAGATACAAAGGACCTAAAAACGAGAAAGAACTCCTCTATATGGCTCTTATCGACATTGCATTGCGCTACGAGATGGAACTCTCGCGAAACGACACCAAGCCATACGCCGACATCATTGCAAAACTCACTTCCGAGATTGAGGACACACTGAAGGAAAGCTGACCGCAGAGAGAATGATTTGCATTTACAGACATTATGCCCGCAAAGCAAATTGAATAACGTTTTAAATTAAAATCAGTAATAATTAAATAATGTTAGGTATAATCATCACTGCCGTTGTGGCCCTCGTCGTGGGCGGAGCTGCCGGCTATACTATTTTCCGCTATGTCATAAAGGGGAAATATAATGAAATGATTGCAGCCGCCAACAAGGAGGCTGATGTTGTCAAGGAGAAAAAACTCCTTGAAGTAAAGGAGAAATTCCTCAACAAGAAATCTGAACTCGAAAAGGAGGTGCAGGCGCGCAACCAGAAGATTCAGCAGGCTGAAAACCGACTGAAGCAGCGCGAAATCTCTCTCAACCAGCGCCAGGAGGAACTCGGACGCCGCAAGCAGGAGGTTGAGCAGAACCAGCAGCGCATCGACAACGAGAAGAAGCTTCTTGCCATCAAGCAGGACGAGCTCGACAAGATGCAGACCAAGGAGCGCGAGAAGCTTGAGGAACTCTCTGGACTCAGCGCCGACGAGGCCAAGAACCGACTCGTGGAGAGCCTCAAGGACGAGGCCCGCACCGACGCCGCTTCCTACATCAACGAAATCATGGACGAGGCGAAGCTCAACGCCAACACACAGGCTAAGAAAATCGTCATCCAGACTATACAGCGCGTTGCCACAGAGACTGCCATTGAGAACTCTGTCAGCGTGTTCCACATCGACAACGACGAGGTGAAGGGCCGCATCATCGGCCGCGAGGGACGCAACATCCGCGCCCTGGAAGCTGCAACCGGCGTTGAGATTGTGGTTGACGACACGCCTGAAGCTATCGTCATCTCTGCCTTCGACCCTGTTCGCCGCGAGGTTTGCCGCCTTGCCCTCCACCAGCTTGTAGCCGACGGACGTATCCACCCGGCACGCATCGAGGAAGTTGTGGCTAAGGTGAAGAAGCAGCTCGACAACGAGATTATCGAGACTGGCAAGCGCACAGCCATCGACCTTGGCATCCATGGCCTGCACCCTGAGCTTATACGCATCATCGGCAAGATGAAATACCGCTCTTCATACGGCCAGAACCTCCTTCAGCACGCTCGCGAGACAGCCAACCTTTGCGCTGTCATGGCTGCCGAACTCGGTCTCAACCCGAAGAAGGCAAAGCGTGCAGGTCTGCTGCACGACATCGGCAAGGTGCCCGATGAGGAGAGCGAACTGCCGCACGCACTCTACGGTGCCAAGATTGCCGAGAAGTACAAGGAGAAGCCCGATATCTGCAACGCTATCGGTGCCCACCACGACGAGATGGAGATGAACACTCTGCTCGCTCCTATCGTGCAGGTGTGCGACGCCATTTCCGGTGCACGTCCAGGCGCACGCCGCGAAATCGTGGAGGCTTACATCAAGCGCTTGAACGACCTTGAGGCTATCGCGATGTCTTATCCTGGCGTTACCAAGACCTACGCCATCCAGGCCGGCCGTGAGCTCCGCGTTATCGTGGGTGCCGACAAGATGGACGACAAGGAGACAGAGAAGCTGTCTGGCGAGATTGCCAACAAGATACAGACCGAGATGACTTATCCGGGACAGGTGAAAATCACTGTCATCCGCGAGACACGCTCGGTGGCCTACGCCAAGTAAGGCAAGGCAAAAAGAAGCAAACAACAACTTTACCAAAACAACGGATCCCCAGGGAGGAGCAAGCTTCCTTGGGGATTTTTCTTTCGGAACGGCGGACTCCCGTCCGCCGAACACACTCACCGGAACGGCGGACTCCCGTCCGCCGAACACACTCGCCGGAACGGCGGACTCCCGTCCGCCGCCCATAAATTTGCGCTACGGTTATTGCGCGTCGGACGGGAGTCCGACGTTCCTATTGGGGTCGGCAAATTTTTCTTCCTTGAAGTATTTCGCTATTGGCCTCATGAACGGTGTCAAGTGCACGTCGTGTGGCACATTATGGTAGTCTACGCGCTGTATGCACTGCGACACATACAGCCTCAGCTTTGCGCGCGACAACGCCACATAGAATTTGCGCGCATCCTCGGCAAGTTGTCTGGGGTTCTCACGGCTGTAGAAATTGGGCATTCTTCCGTCTACAGCATCAAACACAATAACGTTGTCAAACTCCAGCCCCTTCGCCTTGTGTATTGTCGTCACGAAGATGTGCTCGTTAATGCTCCGGCTGCCGCACAGGTCTGCCTCCTTCAGCGTGCTCAGTTCCATGCTGTGAGCCGACAGTTGTTCATAGAGCGAAGGCTCACGTGCAGCATCTATCATGTCGCCAGACAGATAGGCGGTGATGAAGCGCAGTCCGTCAATCTCCACAATCATCCTCTCTTCCAACAGATGCCTGTAGAAGCGCAGCAGTTCAGCCACCAGTGCCGGAGCGCTTTCGTTGCCGGCAACAGCCACAAGTCCGTCAGAATTGCCGCCACAGTCATACAGCCGCGCCAACGCTCCTTTGTACATGTCGCCATAGTTGCGCCGCAGTGTCTCCACACGCGCCCTTACCCGACTGTCGCCCAAGAACTCCTTTTGGCTCTCCACCTTTGTCTTTGCCACATTGTAGCAGTCAACCACCACGCTCCGCGTGGCGTTCACATCGTCGTCGGCAAGATGTGAGTTGGTGCCTTCCAGTCCGAGCACGGCAAGCAGGTACTTCAGCTTGTGCTCCTTCAGTTCGGGATGCAGCAGTCTCACGAGGCGCAGCGAGTCGAGATATGCAGGATGGCAGCTCTTGAGGTTTATATCCGCGGCATACCGCTGCAGGTTGAAGTCAAGAATGTGGTAGTCGTAGTCGGCGTTATGTCCGAGCAGGGTGCACCCTTCGGCATAAGTCATAAACTGCCGCAGAGCCTCGGCGTGTGACAGCAGCGTGTGGTGTCGGCGTTCCTCAACGATTGGGTTCACTATGTCGCCGAGCATGGCAGGTATTTCCTTGTCGGTCTCTATATAAACCGTGAATTCCGACCCTGCCACCACCTCGCCATGCCTAATCTTCACAGCCGCTATTTGCAGTATGTCGTCCTCAAACACGTTGAGACCCGTCGTCTCGGTGTCGAACACCACTATGGTGTCGTTGTCATAATGGTTGATGAAGTTCTGTATGTAGGTAGTGCCGTCGAACAAAATAAGGTCTGACGGCATGATGGCTCGGTCGAGCAGCTGCCGCACGAAGTTGCGTGCCGCCGCATTGCTCTCATACACCCTCACGCCTTTCATTATACGCGCCCATGACATGAAGCTGAACTCATTGTTTAGCACTCCGAGATGCGCCATCAGCAGTTTCGTCTCAGGCAGAGAGAATATGTCGGTGCCCGACACCTTGAAGTGTCCGATGCCGCGCAGTGTCAGTTCGTTGCTCAACAGCTCGGCGTCGCGGTTGGAGTTCACCACAAGTGCCGTCGTCGACTCCGGGAAGTTCTGGCTCAGCATGTCGGCAAACTGCACGCAGTCGCGCACCTCCTGTTCATACGTCTCGCTGCATATTATCTTCAGTTCGTTGCCAATGAGGTTCTGCGGCCGCTCCTTGCCCGCGTCGGGCAGCAGCGCCGGGTCTATCTTCAGCACCTCGGCGGCATAGGTGTTGAACACGTCGAGCAGGTACTTTGGCGAGCGGTGGTTCACCGACAGATGGTGAAGCTGGCATGTAGGCTGCTGCTTCAGCGCCGACAGCGTGTCAATCTTCGCCCCCATGAACGAGAAGATGGCCTGCTGCTCGTCGCCAAGGAACATCACGGTGTGGAACGGGCGCGAGGTGAGCAGCTTGATGATAGCCATCTGCAACGGGTTGAGGTCCTGCACCTCGTCCACCTGCACCCAGCTGTAGCGCTTGTACAGCTTGCCGTCGGCATCGCCGGCAAGCGCGTCGTAGGTCTGCACGAGCAGGTCCTCGAAGTCGAGCAGCCTGTTCTTGCGCTTGTAGAGCTGGTACTGGCGGGCGAGCGCCATCTTCCGCAACAGGCTGACGATGATTTGCCGGTCGCCATAGTCGCAGGTGTCCGACTGCGTGAGGTCGCGGAACGTGTCCACATTCTCATACATGTCAATCATCGCCGCAGCGTCGAACGGGCGCTTCTGCACCTCGCAGATGCGCCTCATGGCGGCAATGTCGCTATGGTTGATGCAGTCGGGATGCACGCGCAGCGCCTTCGGGTGGTTGTGGCGTATCTGGTGCATCATCGCCGCGAGGTGGAACACCTCGCTGTACTCACGCCTGCGGGTGTTGTTGTTCAGCACGGCAAACTCGTCCTCGCCGTTATACCGCGCGAGTATTGACACGGCGTCATCCTCGTCTATCACGCTCGACTCGGCAGCCACAAGTCCGTTGGCAAAAAGAAACTTTGAGCAGAACCTGTGCACATTGCCCACAAACACATCCCCCACCCCATCATCGGCAATGTTGGCGTCGATGCGCTCCATCATTCCGCGTGCGGCTCGGTTGGTGAACGTCAGGCACAGCATATCGGCATACGCTATGCCGTCAACATCATGGGCATGGCGTATGCGCTCTGTCAATATTTGCGTCTTTCCGCATCCCGGAGGCGCGAGCACAAGATGAAAACCGCCACTGACGCAAATCACTTCCTGCTGGCAGGGGTCGGGAGTAAAGGAGTTGTCAAACATTTATTCTTACTCAAACTCCACATTTCCGAAGAAGTCCGGGCGATGGAAGTCGGGCTTCGGCAGGTCGATGGGAAACAGTGAGAGGAAATGGGGGTGAGGGAGCTTGTCGCCACACTTGTAGACATTGCCCTTCACCTTCAGTCCGTCAAACGACTTGAGGTTGTGGTGCCAGTATGCCGATGTGGGCACGGCGAGGCAAAGCTGCCATGTGCGCTCACCCGGCATGTCGTCGAACGGTTTTCTGCCGAGCGACGACCAGCGGTCCACTCGGTCGAGCACTTCCTGCGGAGCACGCTCCCTGCCCTCGCGCTCCGGTCCGAAACCGATGAGCAGGGTTCCTGCGGCGTTGCACTCCATGTTGTAGTAGGTGCCGTCAGCCACGGGCGAGAGGAACAGCTCGCAGCACGAGTCTTCCCACACGCTGCCGTTGTCGTGCTGTGCCACGGCGCGCACGCACTCCTCCGCCACTCTGTAGTTGATGAGCAGCTGGCTGCCGTTGTGCGCCATGCGCACCTCAAACTGCGGGCGATAAGGAAAGTCCTTTGCCCAACAATGATTGTCTACGGGGACAAACTCCACTTTGGCGTCGTCCAATAAACGACAAATCTCAGCCGCCTTGACAGAGGCAGCTGAGATTCGCTTTATATTTAATGCTTTTACCATATTTCTTTTAGTAAAATCACAAAAGAGTAAAAAGTGCTTTTCTGCCTTTTTACTTTTTCACCTTTACAGATTGTTCTTCTCAATATCCTTAAAGTAGCGGTATGTGCTCACCTTAAGGTCGTCGGTGGCAGCCTCGTCGGCAACAATGATGCCGTGCTGGTGGAGCTGGAGCACAGAGATGGTCCACATCTGTGTCACAGGACCCTCTACAGCAGCCTGCAGGGCGCGTGTCTTGTTGTGGCCGTTAACGAGAATCATCACCTCGCGTGCTGCCATCACGGTGCCAACACCAACGGTGAGTGCAGTTGTAGGAACCTTGTTCACGTCGTTGTCGAAGAAACGTGAGTTTGCAACGATAGTGTCGGTTGTAAGAGTCTTCTGGCGTGTGCGTGAAGTGAGTGAAGAGCCCGGCTCGTTGAAGGCGATGTGTCCGTCAGGACCGATGCCGCCGATGAAGAGGTCGATGCCGCCTGCTTCCTCGATCATCTGCTCGTAGTGTGCGCACTCAGCCTCCAGGTCCTCGGCGTTGCCGTTGAGGATGTGGATGTTCTCCTTCGGGCAGTCGATGTGGTCGAAGAAGTTCTTAGCCATGAATGAGTGGTAGCTCTCTGGGTGAGACTCTGGCAGACCTACATATTCGTCCATGTTGAATGTGAGGACGTTCTTGAACGACACGCGTCCTTCCTTACAAGCCTCAGCCAGTGCGCGGTACATGCCGATTGGTGAAGAGCCTGTAGGCAAGCCGAGAACAAACTTGTGGTCGGGTGTCGGGTTAAACTTGTTGATGCGTTCGATTACATGCTCAGCTGCCCACTTTGAGAGCTGGTCATAATCCTTTTCGATGATTAATCTCATAACTTTATATGTTTGTTTAATTAGTTGATTTCTTAGTTCTCACTCCATGGCGACACGATGCGCTCTGGCCACAGGTGCTTGGCGTAGGTCCAGTGGTAGAGGTCGTAGAGAGCCACGTGGCGGTCGAGGCGCGTCTTGAATGCCTCAAAATCCTTCTTGCCGCTTGTCCACTGCACCTCCGAGAGGGCTGCCATGCGCGGCAGCACCTGGTATTCAAGCGTCTGCGGACACGTGATGTACTCCGTCCACACGTTGGCCTGCACGCCGAGCATGTGCTTCCGTGCTGTGTCGGACATCGTGGCTGGGCACGGCTCGAAGCTATACACCTTCTCCACGCTTATGAAGCCGTTGCAGAGCGTCGGCTCATACTTCACGTCCTTGTCGGTCTGCTGGAAGTCGAAGTAGCAGTGCGACAATGGCGACATTATCACGTCGTGGCCCTTCTCGGAAGCCTTCTCGCCGTTCTCCGTGCCGCGCCAGCTCATGATGGTGGCGCTCTGGTTTATGTCGCCGTCGAGTATCTCGTCCCAACCTATAATGCGGTGTCCGCGCGAGTTGACGAATTTCTCTATTCGGTTGGTGAAGTAGCCCTGCATCTTCTTCAGCTCAAGCCCGTGCTCCTTGGCAAGAGCCTGGCACTTGGGGCACTCAGCCCAGCGCTTTGTCGGGGTCTCGTCGCCACCGATATGAATGTATTGCGACGGGAAAATGTCCATCAGTTCTGCCAGCACGTCCTCGCAGAACTGGTAGGTCTTCTCGTTGCCGAGGCACAGCACGTCGGCATATATGCCCCAGCGGTGGCCCACCTCGTATGGTCCGCCCGTGCAGCCGAGTTCCGGATAGGCGGTGAGCGCCGCCTTCATGTGTCCGGGCATGTCGATTTCGGGAATCACGGTGATGTAGCGCTGTCGTGCGTAGTCCACAATCTGCCGTGCCTCCTCCTGGGTGTAGAAGCCGCCGTATCTCGTGCTGTCGTCAGCCATGGTGTTGAAGCCCACGGTAGTGCCCGTGCGCCACGACGCCACCTCGGTCAGCCTTGGGTATTTCTTTATCTCTATGCGCCAGCCCTGGTCGTCGGACAGGTGCCAGTGCAGGGTGTTCATGTTGTGCATGGCAAGCATGTCGATGAACTGCTTGACAAACTCCACCTTGAAGAAGTGGCGCGAGCAGTCGAGCATCATACCGCGGTAGCCGAAGCGTGGCGCGTCGGCAATCTTCACAGCCGGCAGCTTGATGCTCTCCGTCCGAGCCACGGGCAGCGACTTGCGCAGCGTCTGTATGCCGTAGAACACGCCCTTCTCGGTGCGTCCTGCCACGACAACGCCTTTCTTGCCCACGGTGATGCTGTAAGCCTCGTCGCCATGCAACTTACTGTCAATCACGAGATTGACTGATGCCCCAGCCTTCGCAGTTGTGGCTGTCGCGAGTGAGATTCCAGTGGTTTCGCGGATGTATTCCGCGAGGAACTGTGCATTGCGCTCCATCGCCTTGTTGCCGGCGGGAAAAACTATGCGTGTTTCTGAATTCAGGGTGAACGGCTCGCCTTTCTGGGCTACAATGCTTTGTGGCAATGGCACAACATTGTAGTCAACAGCGTCAGCAGCCTCAATGGAGTATGGCTTTAGTGCTAACATAATCAACAATATAACGAGTATTATTTTCTTCATGTTTTAGTATAAGTTATATCGGGAAAGCCTGATTGTCTGTGCGATTGTGTGATGTATCATGGATTGGATTATCAGATTAAAAAATTTGGAAACGTGCTCCGACGTCACATCGGAGCACGTTTTGTTTGATTGTTGTAGTAGTTGTAACTAAATAAGCAGTCATGAGTTAGTTGAAAATCGGTTTCTTTTGTCGATTTACCGCTTTTAGGCGGTCAGCTTTGTTTGTTTTATCATTGCAAAGGTAATGATTATATCTCTAACGCCAAAGATTATTTAGGAAAAAGGCTTCCTAATTTCACATTGTTTAAATATTCGTGCAATTCCAACAATCGCTGTTTTTGTGCCAAAAAGCGGCAAATATGTGCTTTTTGTTGCCTACGCCACCTCTACTACATGCAACATTTATTGCATTTTTTATCATTATTGAGTCCACTTTATGCCATTCGCACACAAGCGCACAATCACTGATTATCAATACGTTGCAACAATTTACAGTTCCATTTTATCCACTTTTTGTTTACTTGTGCTTTTATTATTGACACACAAATTGTAACTTTGCATACGACATCATACGACATATAACCTACAATCATAAAAAATGAAACATTTTATCACTTCTTGTGTGCTTGCGGCATGTGCTTTGACAGCCAACGCACAGCAGACTCCAGCCTACCTGAACGAATCGCTTCCCATCGAACAGCGCATCGACGACGCTTTGTCGCGCATGACTCTTGCCGAGAAAATACGCGTTATCCACGCCCAGAGCAAATTCTCATCTGCAGGCGTTCCGCGTCTCGGATTTCCCGACTTCTGGACCGACGACGGCCCTCACGGTGTGCGCCCCGACGTGCTTTGGGACGAATGGGAGCAGGCTGGCCAGACCAACGACTCATGCGTTGCTTTCCCGGCCCTCACCTGCCTCGCAGCATCGTGGAACCCCGACATGGCTCTCGTCTACGGCAAGAGCCTCGGCGAGGAAGCCCTCTACCGTGGCAAGGACATGATTCTCGGTCCGGGTGTCAACATCTACCGCACTCCGCTCGGCGGACGCAACTTTGAGTATATGGGCGAGGACCCCTATCTGTCGTCAACGATGGTCGTGCCCTACATCCAGGGACTGCAGTCGATGGGCGTCAGCTCGTGCGTGAAGCACTACTGCCTCAACAACGACGAGGAGTTCCGCCACCAGGTGAACGTCATCGTGAGCGACCGCGCCCTGCACGAGATTTATCTCCCGGCTTTCAAGGCTGCCGTTGAACAGGGCAAGGCATGGGCAATCATGGGTGCCTACAACATGTACAAGGGCGAGCACAACTGCCACAACCAGTGGACTCTGAACAAGATTCTCAAGGGCGACTGGGGATTCGACGGCGTTGTTGTGAGCGACTGGGGAGGCTGCCACGACACCGACCAGGCTGTCAAGAACGGCCTCGACATGGAGTTCGGCTCATGGACCAACGGCCTTTCTTCGGGCACGAAGAACGCCTACGACAACTACTATCTCTCCACACCTTACATGAAGGCCATCAAGGAGGGCAAGTACACCACCAAGGAACTCGACGACAAGGTGCGCCGCGTACTGCGCCTGTTCTTCCGCACAACGATGAACACCAAGCGCCCGCACGGATTCCTCTGCTCCGACCAGCACTACGCTGCCGCGCGCCAGATTGCCGACGAGGGCATCGTGCTGCTCCAGAACAACGGCGGCGTGCTGCCTATCGACAAGAACAAGGTGCACCGCGTGCTCGTAGTTGGCGAGAACGCCATAAAGATGATGACCGTGGGCGGCGGCTCGTCGTCGCTGAAGGTGCAGCATGAGATTCTGCCGCTCGACGGACTGCGCAACAAGCTCGGCAAGAATGTTGAGGTTGACTACGCCCGTGGCTACGTGGGCGACGTGACCGGCGAGTACAACGGCGTGACCACCGGACAGAGCCTTGAGGACAAGCGCTCTGCCGACGAGCTTATTGCCGAGGCTGTGGAGAAGGCCAAGAATGTCGACTACGTGGTGATGTTCGGCGGACTCAACAAGGCGGGACACCAGGACAGCGAGGAGCACGACCGCACACAGTATGGACTGCCCTACGGACAGGACAAGCTCATCGAGGCCCTTGCCAAGACAACGAAGAACTTCGTGTATGTCAACATTTCCGGCAATGCCGTGGAAATGCCGTGGAAGCAGAAGGTGCCTGCCATCGTGCAGGGATGGTTCATCGGCTCTGAGGCTGGCAACGCCATCGCCGACGTGCTCACTGGCGACGCCAACCCGAGCGGCAAGCTGCCGTTCACATGGTATGCCAAGCTCAACGACTGCGGCGCACACGCCCTCAACACCTACCCTGGCACATGGCGCGAGACCAACGACCCTACCGTGGGCTTCGACAAGGTGATTGACGAGAACTACAAGGAGGGCATCTACGTTGGCTACCGCTGGACCGAGAAGAAGAACATCCGCCCGACATTCGCCTTCGGACACGGACTGAGCTACACAACTTTCCAAATCTCCAACCTGCGCTCTTCTGCCAAGGAGATGACGCGCGACGGCAAGCTCACGTTCACAGTCAGCGTGAAGAACACCGGATCACGCCGTGGCGCCGAGACCGTGCAGCTCTACGTGAAGGATCTCAAGGCGTCGGTTGACCGCCCCGTGAAGGAGCTGAAGGGCTTCAAGAAGGTATGGCTCAACCCTGGCGAGCAGAAGGATGTGGAGATAACCATCGACAACTCCGCACTCTCGTTCTACGACGAGGCCACAAGCCAGTGGAAATCGGAGAACGGAGAGTTTGAGGCTCTCGTCGGAAACGCATCCGACAATGTTCCATTGAAGGCCCGTTTCTCTCTGAAATAATCCCCTTTAATAATTATAAAGGAGTACTTTAGTCATTTAAAAGGAATACTTTAGTCTTCCAAATAAGCTACATGTGTTGTCTTACTTCGACCGTTCAACATGCTTACCTCGACCGTTCAACGTGCTTACCTCGGTCGGTCAACGTGCTTACTTCGGTCGAGGTAAGACAACATTAAGGCTACAAACGGAAGACATTAAGGCAATAAACGGAGGACATTTATTGCCAAACCGCAAAACCAACAAACCCTAAATAAAAATACAACCAATATGAAAAAGACTCTTGCTTTGGCAGCGCTCATGATGCTCACTTCGGCATCGGGCTTCGCGGAGAAGAAGAAGCAACTGCCACCCATGAACCAGTTTGTCGCAGAACTGATGCAGCGCATGACCGTTGACGAGAAAATAGGACAGCTCAACCTGTTGCCCGGCGGCGACCTCACCACAGGCGCGGTGATGAACTCACCGCTCGCCGAGAAAGTGGAGGCAAGCCAGCTCGGTGCCATACTCAACGTAAAGGGCGTGGAGAAGATTAAGCGACTCCAGGAAATCGCCGTCAAGAAGACCCGACTGGGCATTCCGCTCATATTCGGACAGGACGTGATCCACGGCTACGAGACGGTGTTCCCCCTGCCGCTCGCACAGGCGTGCTCATGGGACTTGGCTATGATCGAGCGCGCAGCCAGCGTAGCGGCTTCCGAAGCCACTGCCTCGGGCATCAACTGGGTGTACAGCCCGATGGTCGACGTTGCCACCGACCCACGCTGGGGACGCGTTGCCGAGGGTGCCGGCGAGGACCCGTACCTTATATCAAAGGTGGGCGTTGCCATGGTGAAGGGCTACCAGGGCAACTACTCCGACCACAACGCCATGGCTTGCGTGAAGCACTTCGCCCTGTATGGCGCCGTTGAGTCGGGACGCGACTACAACACCGTCGACATGAGCCGCCAGCGCATGTACAACCAATACTTCGCTCACTACAAGGCGTGTGCCGAGGCTGGAGCAGGCTCGTTCATGACGTCGTTCAACCTCGTTGAGGGCATTCCGGCAACGGCCAACAAGTGGCTCCTTGAGGACGTGCTGCAAAAGGAATGGGGCTACGACGGATTTGTCGTGACCGACTACGGGTCAATCAACGAAATGCTGCAACACGGCGTAGGCGACACCATGACCAACACCGCGCAGGCACTGCGCGCTGGAACCGACATGGACATGTGCTCCGAGGCTTTCGTCAACAACCTGAAGACATGCCTTGAGAAGGGCACCGTGAAGATGGCTGACATCGACCGCGCCTGCCGCCGCGTGCTTGAAGCGAAATACAAGCTCGGACTCTTTGCCGACCCCTACCGCTTCTGCTCGGAGAAGCGCGAGAAGACGGAGATGTACACCGCCGCCAACCGCGCCGTCGCACGCGACCTTGCCGCCGAGACCTTCGTGCTGCTGAAGAACCAAGGCAACCTCTTGCCGCTTCAGAAGAAGGGCACCATCGCCCTCATAGGTCCGCTTGCCGACACACGCAACAACCTGCCCGGCTCTTGGTCGACTGGCGACAAGCCCGAGAAGTACACCACTCTTAAAGAGGCAATGACGCGCTACCTCGCAGGCAAGGCCAACGTGCTCTACGCCCAGGGTTCCAACATCTACCTCGACGAGGAGCAACAGAAGCAGATTGAGTTTGGCCGCCCAATCAACCGCGGCAACCAGCAGCAGATGATGAGCGAGGCACTCGACATTGCAAAAAAATCGGACGTTGTTGTGGCTTGCCTCGGCGAGATGGCTGAGATGAGCGGCGAGTGCGCCTCACGCAGCGACCTCTGCCTGCCCGACGCACAGATGATGCTGCTCAAGGAACTCGTGAAGACCGGCAAGCCTGTCGTGCTGCTCAACTACTCCGGCCGCCCGACAGTGCTGAAGTGGGAGTCGGAGAATGTGCCGGCAATAATGAACGTGTGGTTTGCAGGCTCCGAGACGGGCGACGCCATCTGCGACGTGCTCTTCGGCGACAAGGTGCCTACCGGCAAGACGGTGAACAGCTTCCCGCAGAACGTGGGCCAGCTGCCGCTCTACTACAACCATCTCAACACCGGACGCCCCGTGCCCGACGGCTCCGACCGCTTCTACAAGTACCAGAGCAACTACATGGACGTGCGCAACGATGCCCTCTACCCCTTCGGCTACGGCCTGTCCTACACCACCTACGACTACAGCGACGTTTCACTCAGCGCCGACCACATGACTGCCGACGGCACCGTGAAGGCCTCGGTGACGGTGAAGAACACTGGCTCGCGCGACGGCGACGAAATCGTGCAGCTCTACATACGCGACATCAGCGCCTCCATCTCGCGCCCAGTGAAGGAGCTCAAGGGCTTCCAGCGCATTCACCTGAAGAGTGGCGAGTCGCAGACCGTCACCTTCGACATATCACGCGAACAGCTCCAGTTCTACAACCACGACCTAAAGCAGGTTGTAGAACCGGGCGACTTCAACATCATGGTTGGACCCAACAGCCGCGACGTGAAGACCGCCAAGCTCACCGTTGACTAACCGGAACGGCAGACTCCCGTCTGCCGCACACCCACCAGTCATGGCAGCCCCCGTCCGCCGCGCACCCACCAGTCATGGCAGCGCGGCGGACAGGAGTCCGCCGTTCCGATTATAATCCATTATTTTCACGTAAAAATTTTGTCAGACTTCAAATTTGCACTACCTTTGTAAATCAAAAACCTTTAAGTCGTGTCAAATATGAAGCAATCTACATCACTCCACATTATTATATACATACTCTTCGGCATACTCACTGCCAACATGCCAAACACCGCACACGCGGAAGAAACCGACTATTCGCTGAACCAGATGCTCGTCAATATTGACAATGCCCTGAAAAAGTCAGACGAATACGTGAAGAAGAAGACCGAGCGCATCAACATCATACACTCGCAACTGCAAAAGGCCGACTCACCAGCCGTGCAATACGAGCTGTCCTACCAGCTCTACAAGGAATACCTGCCCTTCCAGAACGACTCCGCCCTGCACTACATCCAGCGCTGCACCGACATCGCACAACGCATGGGCGACGCGTCGCGCGCCGGAGGCTGCTCGGCTCTCATGGCGCTGAGCTGCTCAAACGCAGGCATGTATCTCGAAGCAAACACCATACTGCAAAACATCAACCCCGACGCACTCCACGACACCAACCTCGGACTCTACTACTATGCCCTCGCCCACCTGTCGGGCGAAATGGCATACTACGGCAACATCGACAACATGCGTCAGAAGTATGCCAAGGATGCCGATGCCTACCGACAGCTCGCCCTCAAGTTTCTGCCCGCCGACCACCGCTTCGCGCGCCAGTGCCGCGAAACCATGCTGACCTCAAAGGGCGACTTCAAACGCGCCCTCGCGCTCAACGACAAATGGCTCCACGCCACCAACCGCTCATCGGGCGACTATGCCACTGCCGCCTTCTTCCGCTACATAGAATACAAGGCGCTGGGCGACTCAACACAGATGATGCACTGGCTGGCCGAGTCGGTGCTCAACGACATCGAGAATGCCGCCATGGACCAAGGCTCCATGTGGGAAATGGCAAACCTGCTAATGTCGGGCGGCGACGTGGACCGCTCCTACCGCTACCTGTGCTTCACGTCCGACTGCGCCGACCGCTTCGGCTCACGCCAACGCCTGTCGCGCATCTCGCCGCTGCTCTCGCGCATCGCCCAGAGCTACAAGACAGAGGTGGAGAGCAAGAACAGCTCGCTGAGCAAGACCATACTCGTAATCAGCCTGCTGTCGCTCGTGCTGCTTGCCGCCCTCTTCTACGTCTACCGCAAGCGCAACCAGCTTGCCACCATGCGCGACAAGCTCGCACAATCAAACGACCAGCTGAAGAACTCCAACTCGCAGCTCTACACCCTCAACTCGCAACTGTCGTCGCTCAACTTGCAACTGTCGTCGCTCAACTCACAACTGACCGAGGCAAACCGCGTAAAAGAGGAATACGTGGGACGCTTCATGCGACTGTGCTCAATGTACATCGACAAGCTCGACGAACTGCGCAAGAAGGTGGCGAAGCGCGTGAAGAACAAGCAGTATGCCGAGCTGGCAGAGCTGACGCGCTCAGCCGACTTCAAGGACGCCGAGACCGACGAGCTGTATGCCAACTTCGACACGGCTTTCCTCCACCTGTTCCCTACATTCGTCGACGACTTCAACGCCCTGCTCCTGCCGCAGTACCGCGTGGAGCTGACCGACCCCAACTCGCTCACCACTGTAATCCGCATCTTCGCCCTCATACGACTCGGAATAACCGACAGCAGCAAGATTGCCGAGTTCCTGCACTACAGCGTAAACACCATCTACAACTACCGCGCCAACACAAAGAACGGCGCCGTGTGCGACCGCTCCGAGTTTGAGAACCGAGTGCGCGAGATTGGTATGCCCAAAGACAACGACCGCCTGTGACAAACAAGTGACACACAACATGTAAGAGATTTAAGAAAAGCTAATTATTTTTGAATTTATAAAGTGGAAATCTTGTGCTGTTCAAAAAATTATATATACTTTTGCACCATCCATTTAAAGCATATATACAATAACATTTAGAATTTTAGCATTATGATTTCCATTAACGAGCCGTGTCCCCAAGGCGGGAACATGGCAGACGGCGCACGCGAGCGCCGTATCTACCGCGTGACTCTATATGGAGCCATCGCTAACGTGTTGCTTTGTGCAGCCAAACTGCTGGCTGGTATCTTCGGACGAAGCTCCGCCATGATTGCCGACGGCGTTCACTCACTGAGCGACCTCATCACCGACTTCATCGTGATTGCCTTTGTCCACATATCAAGCAAGCCACAAGACCGTGGACATGAATACGGGCATGGAAAATACGAAACCCTCGCAACCACCATCATCGGACTCATGCTCCTATTCGTGGGACTGGGCATCATGTGGAACAGCATCACGCAGATATGGACATGCTTGAACGGCGGCACGCTGACCTCGCCGGGCTGGATTGCCTTCGGCGCAGCCATACTGTCGATTGTGGTTAAGG
The DNA here is from genome assembly GCA_050875085.1 of Prevotella sp. Classification (GTDB taxonomy): domain Bacteria; phylum Bacteroidota; class Bacteroidia; order Bacteroidales; family Bacteroidaceae; genus Prevotella. The sequence continues at coordinate 31,636 of JBNMLZ010000002.1, forward strand.
AACTGCTGTTCCAGTATACCCGCAACGAAGGCAAGCGCCTCGAATCGCAAGCTGTCATCGCCAACGCATGGCACCACCGCAGCGACGCCTTCTCGTCAATCGGCACTGCCATAGGCATTGGCGGCGCACTGCTGCTCGGTCCGCACTGGACGGTGCTCGACCCGATAGCCGCACTCGTCGTCAGCTGCCTAATCATCCACGCCGCCATCGAGCAGTTGCGCCCGAGCCTGGGCGAACTTGTGGAGAACTCGCTGCCCGAAGCCGTGGAGGACAACATCCGCAAGACCATACTGTCGTGTCCAGGCGTGAGCGACCCACACAACCTGCGCACCCGCAAGATAGGCAACCGCGCGTCGGTTGAGGTGCACGTGCGCATGGACGGCAACATGCCGCTGAGCGAGGCCCACAGCCGCACCACCGATGTGGAACACCGCATAAAAGACCTTCTTGGCAAGGACACCTTTGTAATGATACACGTAGAGCCGACCAAATAGTCGGCTCTACGTGTTTTTTCACACATATAATGTTGTGAGTATCAAGGAAAATCGTTACTTTTGTATTTATAATGGCGCATTTCGCCACATAAAAGCAACTATTAATGAAAGAATTTGTAATATCAGAGGTAAAGGCTGAAACAGCCGTGCTCGTGGGTCTCATCACCAAGGAGCAAGACGAAGCCAAGACAAAGGAATATCTCGACGAGCTGGAATTTCTCGCCGACACCGCCGGTGCCGTGACCGTGAAGCGCTTCACGCAGCGCGTGGGCGGACCGAGCCAGGTGACATACGTAGGCTCTGGCAAGCTTGAGGAAATACGCGAATACATCAAGGCGGAGGAAGACGCCGAACGGCCCGTTGGCATGGTCATCTTCGACGACGAGCTGTCTGCCAAGCAGATACGCAACATCGAGAAGGAACTGGGCGTGAAAATCCTCGACCGCACATCGCTCATCCTCGACATCTTCGCCATGCGCGCCCAGACAGCCGCTGCCAAGACGCAGGTGGAGCTGGCTCAATACCGCTACATGCTCCCCCGACTGCAACGACTGTGGACCCACCTCGAACGACAGGGCGGCGGCTCCGGTTCGGGTGGCGGCAAGGGCAGCGTGGGACTGCGCGGACCTGGCGAGACCCAGCTTGAGATGGACCGCCGTATCATCCTCAACCGCATCACCCTGCTCAAGCAGCGCCTCGTGGAGATTGACAAGCAGAAGACAACGCAGCGCAAGAACCGCGGCCGGCTCATCCGCGTGGCTCTCGTGGGCTACACCAACGTGGGCAAGTCGACCATCATGAACCTGCTGTCGAAGAGCGAGGTGTTTGCCGAGAACAAGCTCTTTGCCACGCTTGACACCACGGTGCGCAAGGTGGTGATTGAGAACCTGCCGTTCCTCCTTGCCGACACCGTAGGCTTCATCCGCAAGTTGCCCACCGACCTTGTCGACTCGTTCAAGTCGACGCTCGACGAGGTGCGCGAGGCCGACCTCCTGCTCCACGTCGTTGACATATCACACCCCGACTTCGAGGAACAGATCAACGTGGTGGAGAACACGCTGAAGGATCTCGGATGCGCCGACAAGCCGTCGATGATTGTGTTCAACAAAATCGACAACTACACCTGGACCGAGAAAGAGGCCGACGACCTCACGCCTGCCACCAAGGAGAACATCACCCTCGACGAGCTGAAGCGCACGTGGATGGCACGCCTCCACGAGAACTGCCTCTTCATTTCAGCCAAGGAGAAGGAAAACATCGACGAGTTCCGCGACACAATATACAAGAAAGTGCGCGAGCTGCACGTCCAGAAATACCCCTACAACGACTTCCTCTACAACATCGAGGAATAACCGGAACGGCGGACTCCCGTCCGCCGCCCCACCAACCACCAGCAACCCAAAACAACAAAAAATTATGGCATACAGAAACTTGACCGACAATGAAATCTCCACCCTCCAGGCGAACAGCTGCTGGGCAGAGGACTGGCAACTCATTGAGGTTGCCGAAGGGTTCATGCCCAACTTCTTCCACCGCGTGATGTTCTACGGCAGCATCCGTCTTGGCGCTTTCGACAAGAGCGTGGAGGTGAGCAAGGGTTTCCTGAAACACTCTGGTGTCAACAACGCCACGCTGCGCAACGTCACCATCGGCGACAACTGCCTCATCGAGAACATCTCGGGCTACATCAACAACTACGTCATCGGCGACGACTGCATCATCTCAAACGTGTGCACAATGGAGACCACCGAAGGGGCTACCTACGGCGAGGGCAACCTCATATCAGTGCTCAACGAGGTGGGCGACGGCAACCTCATCATCTACCACGGACTCACAAGCCAGGCTGCCTCGTTCATGGTGAAGCACTTCCAGAACCGTCCGCTCAAGGATGCCATACGACGGCTCATACGGGAGGAGATTGAGCGCACGTCGCCCGAAACCGCCACGGTGGGCAACAACGTGAAAATCACCAACACCAAGGAGATTACCAACACCATCATCTACGACGACTGCGAGATTTCGGGAGCGTCGCGACTGAGCGACTGCACCATCATGAGCAACCCCAACGCCAGCGTCTACATCGGCACTGGCGTCATCTGCGAGAACTCCATCATCTGCGACGGCTCGTCAATCATCAACAGCGTGAAGATGCAGGACTGCTTCGTTGGCGAGGCGTGCCAGATAAGCAACGGCTTCACGGCTTCCAACAGCGTGTTCTTCGCCAACTCCTACATGTCGAACGGTGAGGCGTGCGCCGCCTTCTGCGGCCCGTTCACCGCCTCCCACCACAAGAGCTCACTGCTCATCGGCGGCGAGTTCTCGTTCTACAACGCCGGGTCTGCCACCAACTTCTCCAACCATGCCTACAAGATGGGCCCTATGCACTACGGCACCCTGGAGCGCGGCTCTAAGACGGCATCGGGCGCCTACATACTTATGCCTGCGCATATCGGCGCATTCTCGGTGTGCTTCGGCAAGCTGATGTACCACCCCGACACGCGCTCACTGCCTTTCTCCTACCTCATCGCCTACAACGACACGATGTATCTCGTGCCAGGACGCAACCTCACCACCGTCGGACTCTACCGCGACATACGCAAGTGGCCAAAGCGCGACATGCGACCCGACGGCTCCAGAAAGAGCGTGGTCAACTTCGACTGGCTCTCGCCGTTCACCGTGGGCGAGATTCTGCGCGGAAAGAAGATTCTTGAGGACTTGCGCGACGCGTCGGGCGAGGACGTGTCTACCTACAACTACCATGAGTATGTCATAAAGAACTCGTCGCTCCGCAAGGGCATCAAGTACTACGACATCGCCCTGCGCATCTACATGGGTGCCGTGCTCAAGCGCCACGCGCCGGTGGAGCCGTCGCAGAATGTAGGCACCGGCTCATGGACCGACCTCTCAGGACTGCTCCTGCCCGAGTCGGAGGAGCAACGGCTCATCGACGACATCATCTCCGGAGAAATCGATACCACGCAGGCACTCACCGAACGCTTCGAGGAAATCAACAGCAACTACTCCGAATACCGCTGGGCATGGTCCTACCGCATGATTCTCGACTACTACGGCTTCAACTCGCTGACCGAGGAAAACGTGGAGCGCGTGAAGCAAGACTACGTCACCGCCCGCCGCGCCTGGATTGCCGAAATCAAGAAGGATGCCGCCAAGGAGTTCCGGCTCGGCGACGTGGAAGAGGAAGTGTTCAGCAGCTTCAACGAGCAACTCGACCGCGAAGTAGACTTCGAGAACCAAAAGCTCTACATGTAACGGAACGGCGGACTCCCGTCCGCCGCCAAACCAACCGGAACGGCGGACTCCCGTCCGCCGCCAAAACCAACCGGAACGGCGGACTCCCGTCCGCCGCCAATATTTTTATCCAATTCAACTCCCAATCATCATGAAGAAGACCCTCTTATCATTAATCGCTCTCGCCGCCTCCACCACCGCCATGGCGCAGCAGCCGGCAGCCGGCACATTCTCCATAATCCCGCGCATCGGTCTGAGCATCGCCAATCTCGGCGGTGACCAAATCTTCTTTGCCGGCAGCTCCAACGGCAGTGTTGCCGATTCGCGCTACCGCACCGGATTCATGGGGGGCGTTGACCTTGACTACCAGGCGCTGCCCAACCTCTCGGTAACACTCGGCGCCTACTACTCCCAGCAGGGTTGCAACTATAAAAACGCGTTTGTAAACAACAAGACACTCGGCAACGGCAAGTCTACCGGCACCGGCTACAGCAACTGGTCCACCCAGCTGCAATACATCCAGGTGCCGCTCATGGTAAACGCCTACATCGCTCCCGGCGTGGCACTGAAAGCCGGCGTGCAGATGGGCTTTGCCCTGTCAGGCAAGATTAAGCTCACCACCACGGAATACAACGAGAACAGTGAGGGCGATGTTTCGGCATCAGCCCCAAAGGATGAGGTGACAAAACTCAACTCCACAATGAAGAGCGTCAACTTCTCCATTCCTGTGGGATTCAGCTATGAGTTTGCCAATGTGATTCTTGATGCCCGTTACAACATCGGACTGACCCCGTTCCAGCAAGTGAAGGACTACAAGGGTCCGAAAAACAAAGTGTTCACCGTAAGCGCCGCTTACCGTTTCACACTATAAAAAAAACAGGAGGTCGAGCTGAACCGCTCAACCTCCTGTTTTTTTATGTATAATTGCGTTTTATACAAGATGCGAGATAAGCTCCTCGCGCTCACCTGCGAGCATGTCAATCACCGGAATCTCCACCATTGTGTAGCAACCCGGCTGCTGGCGCATTGAGGCGCGTGCAACATTGACGAGCACCTGACCTGTGAGGGCAGGGTTGTTGATGCTCATGGTGAACTCCATGCGCTGGTTCTGTGTCTTGCCGCTCACGCCCTTGCGTGTGAGGTGAACGCCATGGCCCATGTCGCGTACAGCGTCAACCGAAGGCACTGCGAACACGTGGGTCTCGTCGCTTGCGAAGTAAGGATCCGCCTTGATGGCAGCTGTCACGTCCTCAAGGTTGGCTCCGTCCTCAAGCTCCACGTAAACCATGCGGCGGTGCAGACCCTCACCCTTCGGAATAGTCATTGAGAGAGCGTTCTTCACGCCTTCCTTTGAGCGCACGCACACTGAGTGGCCCATCGACATGCCCGGTCCGAAGTTGGTGTAGCTCAAGCCCTTCGGTGCGAGGCTCTGCATGAGGGTGCGCACGATGGAGTCAGAACCCGGGTCCCAGCCTGCTGCAATCACGCTCACTGCCTTGTGCTCCTTGCAGATAGGCATGAGGGCTGCGCGGTAGTCGAGGATTGAAGTGTGTATGTCGAAGCTGTCTACGGTGTTGATGCCGAGCGGAAGAATCTGCTTTGCATACTCCTCGCACGAGCGTGTAGGAGTTGCGAGAATGGCAACGTCAACGTCCTTGAGCTCGCGGATGTCCTTAACGACATCATACTGGGCCAGCTCTGCCGGCTTGTTCTCAGCACCATGACGGCGCACGATACCTGCGATTTCGAAGTCATCGGCTGCTTCGAGAGCCTGGACAGCATACTGTCCGATGTTGCCGTAGCCTACTACGGCTGCTCTAATCTTCTTCATTGTTGTATATGTATTTCTTTTATTATTGGTTGTTTCTTGTATTATTGCTGCAAAGTTACAGAAAAACCATAAAACCACACTCACATATATGTCTTTTTTTTATTAGCCATCACAACATTACCTACAATTAAGTAGAAACATGCTGCATTTAATATCAAATTGTAATCATCACGATGTTTAATGATTACATATTCAATTCTAAAGGACAATACCATTCCGTGCATCAGTACGCAAACTGCTTTTGGGCATATCTTTGTCCTCAACATATTTTAGAGTATCAACATTTGCGATTTAATTGTCGTATATTAATTTTTCCAAATCATAATCACATATATAATCTTTATCACCAGCCTTGAGTGATTTTTCATTAAAAAGAACTTTTATTGTATCGTTTTCACATTCTATAACCATAGTATATTTAACAGGAAAAGTCATAAAACGACTATGTGTGTTATTTTTCAATATTCCTATTATTTTATTTATATGTTTGGGTTCTGTTATTACTTTATATTTTATATTTGCGCCATAAACATGTGTTGTTATTTTCTTTACATCTTTAATGCATAATACCAAATGAGCATCATTGCCAACAAGCCGTTGGTATATTCTAATGATTTTTATAGTTACAACATATAATATTATAGTAATTATTAATGTTGCTATTTTAAAATATTCTTTTTTCACATCACCAAAAGACTAATGATTAATATATAGTTTTTCTTTTTTGTAAATACCTTCTCCATTGTAATTCTGAATTTATATTTATACAGTTAAACTACAATACAAGCAGACGCCCGAAATAGAAATATGCATTATAATTTTTATTTTCACAATACCAATTGCCACTTTGATTACTTAACCATTTTTCTATTCGTTTTCGTACTTTATCTGAAGCCAAAAATTTCGGACATTGTACTATCTCTACCTTTTTCAAATGTAGACAGCTATTGAATATCAATATATAACTTATGGCAACAGCACTGAATTCCTGTGAGAAATCTTTATAGTACATCATTCTCAAATACTCCTCCAGTTTTTTCGTCCCATATTTATATTGTACTTTCGCCACTTTCACCTTCTTTTGTTTTTTTACCATATAAAACTCTTTTGAAATATTGTCAAACAACATAACAGGATTATTTGTAGATACACTATACAATGTATCTACATTCTGTTTCTGATCGTATTTCTGTGCATTAGAAATACTCGGTATTAATAACATGCATATAATAAGACTAATAATCATAACCTAATTTTTTCGCTGAGCTGTATTAGGCAAAGACATACATAGAAATATAATTGTCAGTATGGAGTATCGCATAATGAGATATTTTTATCAGAGACTGAATTTCTCGGTATAGCAGTTGTTGCCAATTCTTATATATACTGCATATTGTCCTTGTGGCAAATGGCTGCAATTTAAGTTTAGTGTGGCAGACGTTACTTCCTTTTTCTCCACTGTCTGGTATGTTATGCCTCCCACACTTGCAAGCACGGCTTCCATATCTATCGGCATTGTCGATTCTGACGTTATACTGACTGTACCTTTGGACTTATCAAAATGGAATATATAGGGTAACATTCCTAATGCGTCTCCCTGTTCTGAATTTCTGACATTGGAAGCCTCTGCACGTATCGCCTCATTCTCACAATCCAAAAGTGCAGACTGACCGAATACAGAAAAGCAATATGCCGAGCTGGTATAAACATTGCCATTGATACTTTCCGTATGGAATTCAAGTAACGGATACCTGTAGCCAGAGGCATACCACCCGTATGTTTCTATTGCGACTATAACTGAATCATTTTGAAGATGCTGGTGTATCTCACTGTCTGTATAGTCCTTCCGCGATACCCACACACTATCTGTCGAAAAAAGCCGCATGGAGAAATCACGGCGTGTGTGCAATCGTACCACATTGCACACACTGTTTCCATCTGGCAATATCAAGACTCCTGTGGCATCTGCCTTGGTGACATACTCTCCAACCACGCGCACCCCAAACTTGTCACAATACTTTCCACGGCCATAGAAATTGCCGCGTATACTGTCACCATAGCCCATAGGATATGCTGCAAGCGTCACAGGCTTGTCATATTCAATCTTCAGAGTGTTGTTTTCCATACCAAGAATGAGAAGACGGTCTATTGACACTCGCTCATAGTAACGCATATTGTCTGATATCTTCATTATACAGTCCGGACTTTCCTGACATTCCATGTATTTAATCATTTTCTGACTGTTGTCAGAGGCCGCATTACTGAAATCCCACACACAATCCCGACCGGCGGCACCTGCCGACATTACGTCAATCACATCCACATCAAACTTATCGCCAACACGTGGATTGTTCACGTAACTTATTGTCTGGGCAATAGCTGATATGGGAATGACACAAAGCGATGTTAGTATTGTCAATATTTGTTTCATAGAAAATATCATTTAATATTAAACAGGTTCTTAGCACAGTTTATTTTATACTTACTAATCTTCTGAATATTGGATGGATATGATACCATTCCTTGCATCAGTACGCAAACTGCTTTTGGGCATATCTTTGTCCTCAACATATTTTAGAGTATCAACATATCCACCATTGTATTTATTATATAGCAAAATGATGTTTTTTGTCATTTTTAGGATTCTGTATTCATAGCCGGCAATCAGAATCTTGTCCTTGTCATATACTTTCCAATGTGGCTCGTACATTTGGAACTCTTCTGTTTTAAGCCAAAGACGACTTCTTTTCAAGAATGTACCATCTATATTAAAATAATAGTGGGATGGTGCCATCCACGATGAATCACCTGGCACACCAGAAGTGTATGCCCAGTATTTATGGCTGTCTCCACACAGAATATACGCTGGTGTGTTTTTATTGGCATTACATGATGCCAAAGCGAACACAGCACATATTGAGCTGCATACATTGACTATAAACTTTCTCATCTTTATTTTATTTAGAATGTGATATATGTAAAATCTGTCCATCTTCCTTTCTTAGTATCAAAAGTGCATTTCCTCCATATTCATGCGGGGCTAATTTATACCCTCCTTCCACTCGCCAATACTTATTATTTATCAATGTCACATGATAAGGACGTTCATCCTGTATGGTTGCCTCACCATATATGCGCGCAAAAACTATATTGGCTATGTATGCTGCCATGTATGGACTATTGACAAGCCCTCCTTTATGGATGTTAACACCTCGCTCCTCAAAGGAGTAGTCTTCTATATTCTCATCGCCGTCATATATAAATAGACATGGTTGACTTTTTTTTATTTTTTCTTTATTTTTATGATTACATGAAAATAATGTGGCTATAACTAACAAGCCCATAAAGAATAATGCTAATTTGTTTCTTACCATAATAATTATTTGTTTTTAAAGTTGATAAAATTTGTATCTTTAAAATCATCTTTACCGATTTTGGTTATAACGTTAAAATTAACCCTTAACGGGTCATTCTCATCACTTGGCATATTTGTACTTACAGTAGTGATTTTTCCAGTTTTAGAGTCATATTTCTGTAAATAGCCGCATGGAGATACGAGATAAGAAATTATATGTTGCTCATTAGCTTGGCCTATGTCAAATAAAGTATTTGTTTGTTCTTTTAATTCTTTTGGTGTCATTTGTTCCCCTTCTTTTAAACTACCTGAGAAATCATTGTCATAGTATACTCCAAACGAAAAGCTTCCATGCGTATGTACATCTCCGACAATTCTATTGTAATTAAAGGGTGTGCTCACATTTACTGACTTGCCTGACACTCCTACATTTGCAACACTATAGGAGTAACCTTTTCCCTTATTTTCATCCCATACAACATATATTGAAGAACCATATTCTTGTTTGTCACGTATAGACTTTGCATTATAATACATACCAAAATCTATAGCCGCATCATCCATCGTTTTGAAAAAATCACCAGGGGCATTACCATCAAGATCCATATATTTGAATGGATTATTAAAACAAAATGCATAAGGACTGACATCATAAGCCTTTTCCGCCAGTTTATCCATCGTTGGCCATCTCCCTATCACAGCGTCATTCCATCTTGCGCCATAATCATACATGTCCAAGCCAAACGAGCGGTCAAGCTCCTTGCCCACATACTTGTACTTCTGCGTGGACGTGCCTGTCCAACCATTGGACATCAAAGCACCGAAAGGATAATAGTCGTTCACCTGCTCCACGGTGTTGGCCTCACTGAGCACAATGCGGTTGCTCCCGAGATGGTCCTTGATATAATAGTGGAAACTCGGACTTGAGACTTTGCCGTTGGCATAAGAGATGAAGCCGCCGTCGAAGAGGGTCATCGACAGCTTGCCGTTCTCATAGATATGATTGCCACAATATTGCGTTGAGCCGTTGGAACGCGATGGACCCGTGCCCGATATCCTGTATTCTGTGCGCACCCGTGTGCCGTCGGCAAGATAGGTGTTGACCATTTGCATACTGAACAAGCCATGCAAAAAATTCACGCGGTAAGGAAGGTCAAGGGTATTGTACACAATATTACCTATGCCCTTGTTGCGGTCGCGGGTCATGTTGCCGTTGGCGTCGTACTCGTATTCTGTGTCGAGAGACACCGCATCGGTGAAGTGCATGGCATCCTTGAAGGTCACGCTGTTGGGTGACCAGTCGGTGACGCTCTTCAACTGGTTGCCGGAATATGAGTAGGTCAAGTCGTCAACCATGTCTATGGCACCACCGTCGATACGGCCCTTGCGACGGAGGGTGAGCAGGTTGCCCATAAGGTCGTAACTGTATGACACAAAGGATTTGTACATCGTGCCGTCTTTGGCGTAGTCTACACTGACGAGACGGTCGAGGGCATCGTAGCGGTTGTGGAATGACTGATTTAGGGTGCGGCTACCGTCGGTGGCGCGCCAGTCTATCTGCGAGACGTTACCGCCATAGCAGGGCACGCCATTGCTGCCGGGACGCTCATAGCTGAGCGTCTCGCTGAAATAGGGACTGTCGATTGAGGTGAGCCATGAGCGCACATTGTAGCACATGGATACACGCGTGCCGTTGCCTAAAGTCGTGGACTGTGGCCTGCCGATACCGTCGTATGAGATTGATGACAGGAGACGCGCCTTGCCGCCGTTCAGCGACAGACGCGTGTCAGTCAGGCGGTCGGCATGGTCGTAGGCGTAGGTATACTCCTCAGTCATGGCGGTGCTGTCGGCTGTGTAGACGTGCTTGCGGTGCACCGGCTTGCCTGTGAATGAGTAAGCGGTGTACTCACTGTCGGTGTTGCCGTTTATGTCAAGCTTGCGCGACTGAACCACACGTCCGCAAACATCGTTGTAGAGGGCTGTTGCCTCGCGGCTGCCGCTGTTGAGCGCGTAGACAATATCGCCAGTCTGCATTCCCTTTGCCTGTAAGACTCCGTTATAGGTGTAAGCCCCATGGTAAGGAAGCGACACTGGTTCATAGGCGAGCGCGTTGCGCTCGGATTGTGTCAGCACACCAAGGAAATCATAGCCGTCATAGTAGCGCACACGGGTGACGGCTGTTTTTGAGGCTGCCGGGAAGCCGGCATAAGGGGCATACCCGTTCATCCTGCCACTGTTGCCCGTAAACGATGAAGTACAAACAAGGGGGCTGTCGGGGGTACCGTCAAGGACAATGATGCCCGACACAGTGGGACGCTGGAGGCTGTCATACAGTTGGAAGCTCCATTGTGAGCCGGCGCGCTGCACCCCATTTTGGCTGAACACGGGATTGCCCATCGCGTCGTTGACATAAAGGATTTTTTCCGCGCCTGGCAGCTTTTTCTCAAGGATGCGGCCGAAACCGTCACGAAGGTAGTAATAGGCGTAGTCTTGGAGAACGGTGCTGCCATCCATGCCCCATACGCCCTTTACGCCAAGCTCTGCAGAAGCGGAGGGGGGAAGGACATAGCGGAGCTGGTGGAAGTCGTCAAACACGTAGTTGGTGTCGACGGACTTGCCGTTGAGGATGCGGCGCACAAGGACGGTGTTGCCGAACATGTCGGCAAAATCGTAAACGGAATGGCCGTCCTCGTCGGTGGTCTTAATTACACGCAGGGTGCCGGCTGGACGCACGCCCATGCACTGCATGCGGTTATCATCCGTCACGCGGTAGTCCATGCACGACTGAACACCGGTGGCACGGTTCACAAGATACTCGGTGGCTGTGTGGCGGCCTGCGGCGCGCCATGCCCTGCCAGGCCCGTGCTTGATGACTACACGGCCGAGAGGCGAGGACTCGTAGACATTCTCTGTGTAAGGGTAATCATCGGAGGAATACGCGGGAGAATGCAGGGCTGCCGTCTTGAAGGCATCGGGGGACACGAACGCGCCGCCGCTGCCGACTGCCACTGGCAGCCAACTGCGCAACTCGCGGTCAAGACCCTCATACTCCACCATTGTCACGATGTCATTGCCGTCGGGGCTCGCGCCCTTCTGAACCGTCTCGACAGGTCGACCAAGACCGTCTATATAGGTCAAGGTCTCTATGGCCGACGTGTTGGACGGGGTGAGGGCACGGCGCACAAGGACATAGTTCTGAGATGAGGTCTGAGCAAGTGCTGGAAGCATGGCGCAGAATGCCGGGATTAAAGAGATTGTCCTGTTCATAATAATATATTTTACTTCCTGTAGTTATACTTATAAGACTCCTGTATTGCATTCTCTATGGAACCATTTGCGTTTACCGATGGAGAAAGCGCGGACAACAGTCTGCCAAAATCACCATAGGCATAACTTGTTGTGATGCCGTTTGGATTTGTTACCGTAGCTATGCCATTGGTCCCGTCAAACGTAAACGTGGTCACACTCAATCCAGACAACATACGCTGGAGGCGACCACCACGCAGAACCGACACGTCAGGTGACTCCGTAGCGGAAAGGCTTGCCAAGGATTTTCCGAACAAGCCAACTATTGCATTCTCAACCTGACTGAAAGTCACGCCGTTGCCTGATATCTCTGCTATTGGGTATTTTCCTGCATACGACCATATATAAAAACGGTGCTCACTGCCGTTTATTGTTGCAGACTGTGGATTTCCATACTTGTCATAACTCGTATACTCCACACGGATTACATCTCTGCCATTACTGCACGACACCTCAGCAGGTGCGACTACAGTCGTGCCTCCGACGGAAAAAATGCCATACTTCCGTGTGGTGGTGTATGTCTTGCCACGATAAGTCCTACGAGAAAGGACTGGCGTGGAAAGCATGTTCAGCTCTATCATTCTGAGCATTATCGGATTAGACACATCGTCAAAACAATAACGGTAGACCGTGCTTGCACAATCGGAGCCACCGATACAAGTGGAAGATCCTGTCGGAAACACATGGGCACTGTTGATATTGTATGTCTGAGAACTTTTTGACACTATACAGTCAACACCATTGGATGAATATTCCACTGTCTTCGTCTCTGTAGGGAGAAGCTTGGCGGAGACCAGCTCGTATGTGCCGAAATAATACCTGTCGGATATTGGAAGATTGCCGTCTTGTGCAACCACATTGAGAGCCACTGACTTTTGCCTGAAGGCAAATGGAGAGGTCTCGGCTATGTCGTACCCGTATGACTCAATGGCGGCAGGGGTATATGATCCGCCATTGTTGCGATAGGCTTTTTGGGACGTGGCGATGCCCTCAAGGTAGTCATCCTCGTTGTATGGCAGCAGTATGTCACTGTTGTGGAAGGTGTTGCACGTCACTGACGCTGGCGTGAATCGGCGTTGACGGTAGCGGTATTCCGTCCGGTAGGTATTCTCTCCGGTTGTGCGTGTTTCCGTAACAAGTGAGTATTGTACGGCGCTGCCACTGTAGCGGCACAGGTTTTCCTCACCGACCTCCTCTATTCCGGCATATATCGGGGTGACAATACCTGCCCCACCCATGTCACTGCCGACACTGGAGTATCTCGCAATGCTGTGCTTGACAAAGAATGGCTGTGGACCTTCCTGGCCTGACGAACGCCCAGAGGCATCCGTGTATGAATATGTGCGTTCTTCTGAAAGGCCACCAACACTGTCATAATTGCGTATGCGGCGGATTCTTATGCCACCAACCATCTTGCTTCCTGAAACGTCGCTCTTCACTGCCTCGTAATAGTTCATTGATATCACGGCTGGATGAATGGCGTAGTCTTTGGGACCATTCATCCCATACCTAACCTCCCAGTGGTAAACCCCAGGAGAAAGAACTACATCATTCTTGTATTCAAACAGTTCGTAACTCTCTGAGGTCTTGCCAAGTCTTGTGCTGTTGTATGCAAGCTGGTTGTCTGTCTGGTCGAAGATTGTCTTTCCGGAGGAATCCTTCAACATAAACCTGGTGGTGAACAGACCTGCCGGATGCAAGGCGAACTCTATACGGAACATCATGCTCTCCATTACACCCATGTTGAAACTGCTGCCGATATAGCTGGCATCGTCCGCAGTGAAACTGACACCACGGCTCACTATATTGTACATTGTGTTATGCTCGGCATACACATCGTTGTTTTCATATTCAAACATGGTGCTTCCTCCTGTAGGATAAGTTATTGTCCTCAGACTTCCACATACGGCATTGGCGGTGGGATAACGGTCGTTGTGGTCAAGTTGTCGATGGACAAAATATGAGGATACAGGGTAGAGACTGGAGTTGGACTTGCCGTTATAGTAGCCCCAAAAGTCCTGCGAGTGGCTGTCATAACCATCTGGAAGTCCAGGATAGTATTCAAACTTACGAAACGGCTCACTTGTGCCGGAACTGCCAGAGCGTTCTATTGACGTAAGAAAGCAGCGCTGTGATGTGTCATAGACAAGAGAATAGGCTATGGACTTGCCGTTTACAGCGCTTGTATATTTTATCTCGTCTATCTTGTGGATATAATTATTGTTGGCAAGGCTTGTATGAAAACTTACCGCACCTATTCCGGGCATGGAGATTTCCGAGAGGTCCATACCCTCGAAATCAAATGATGGGCTGTAGGTGCTCTCGCCGGTAATTTCGCCAATGTTGTTGGCAAGGTACATGGAACCCTGGTATACACTGCTGTCATAAAATCTGTATACACGGTGCGACAGAACAGGATTCTTATAGTTTGACCTGGAATAACGGAATGTGGCGAGAACGTTGCCATAGGGCGACTCCACGGCAAGGAGTTTCCATGCCGTGGCTGTCCTTGTGCCGGTATTGGTATTTTCAGACATCTCGATGGCACGGTTGCCACCATACTCGCCGAAGTGGTAACGTATGCCTGATTCATCGACAATTGTCCAGCCTCCGAGTGCGCCAGAGGCATCAAGAGCTGTCTTGCTGACCTTTATGTCTGTCTGCGGTATGGTGTGAAATGCGCCGTCATTCCCGAAGAACATCTTTATTGTGCGGCCAGGAATTGTCACATAAAAAATGTCTGGCTCAGAATCAACAGAACCGTTGCTTATTGAATCGAGGATGGCGGCATGGTCATAAACATTCACGTTTTTAGGGAAAGCATAGTTCGGGTGGCTCTTTACAAACCTGTAGAATCCGCTGACGGATTTGTCATCAGGAAGTCCTCTCTGGTCACGGCTTATACAGCCACCGGCGTTTAGTGTCCAACCGGTACCAACACGACCGCTGACATCAGTTATCTTGATACCTGAGGAATGGTAGGACAACCCTACAGGAAGTGAAAAACCTCCATAAAGGGCGAAGTTGAATAGAGGAACGTTGATACCTACTGTGCCGTTGTTGTAGCCTATAGGATAGTCACCATATCTTTCAAACGAGGCGACTTCGGGAGTACGTGGCATGACTGGAAGCCAGTCCTTGACAGTCGGAACATTTATGGCATTTACAGAAAACACCTGCATGAGTGCCAACATGGACATGAAACAGACTTTCAACTTGCGAAAATATTCTGTATTGTAAATTTTATTCATAGATTTTTTATAATTGTTAACATTACTGAACCAGTGCTATTCAGACATTTTTATATTTAAAATTTTTACTATCGAATATAGTCATAATAAGGTTCTGACAGTTTACCATTATAATATTTATAATGCCAACCAGATTGCTCTTCCTTTATTTCACTGTTCCAAAGACGATACCATTTTGGAATACCATAAATATCCTTGAAATATTGTGAATTATATGGAAATACATATTCTGGCTCACTTGGATATGTCCTTGGAGCAATGAATCAATACCACATTGCCACATATGCTGTGACAAGGCCACGGAATATATAGCAAAAAGATTTATAAATGTTATCAAATTACAAATTATAAATAGGCGATTCTTCCCTTTTGTAAATATCTTTTCCATAATATACATTGTTTATTAACTATATACTTTTTTATACGTGCATGCGTTTGAGCATTTTTTCCGTCTCTTGGATATTCTTTGGGAGCAACAAATCCTTTTAACTTATTCTGTACATCACGAAGAGATTGGATATTCGTCAATAATAATATATCGACTTCGTTTTTTTGAACAAAACCGAGAAGCCGTTTGCCATAAACCGTAATATTGCCATTCAGCTCTGAGTTCCTATTGGATTTTTATATACACTATCATATTTTTCGAAATATGAGTATACAAATACCATTGTATCATTTATCTCACTTAGTTCGAGAGTCATATACCGGTTCTTCTTTTTTTCTTCTGTGTCAAACCACCCACACCCGATAAAAAAGTTTGTCAAGGAATCCAACTTTGAATTTCTTATTGAAAATTCCATTAAATATGAACCTTTTTGACCTACATTTCTTGACAAAACCAGTGAGTACATGGCAAATACGTTTATATATCACCAAAAGACTAATGATTAATATATAGCTTTTCTTCTTTGTAAATACCTTCTCCATTGTAAAAATAAATTAAATCGTTTAACATATTGTAGATAAAAAATATTGTCTCTGGATGGTGTGCAGCAGTTGATTTGTTTCATAGAAAATATCATTTAATATTCAACTGGTTCTTAGTCTGGGGGTACATCAGATTTTATGACATTTCAAATTTAGCTGTTTTTCATAAAATGGCAATATAAAAAACAGACTTTAACACGCATTAATATTTAAAATAGTGGCATCCAACTACAATAATAGCCCATTTCCTACGTTATTAATATAGTAATTACAAGAACACAAACCATAGAGATACGTATCAATGATAGATTATATTAAGGGTGAGCTTGCAGAGCTGACCCCAGCCCAAGCAGTTGTCGAGGCATACGGAGTAGGCTATGCCATGAACATTTCCCTGAACACTTACGAGGCCATCCAAGGCAAGAAAGACGTGAAACTGTTTATCCACGAGAGTCTTGTCACCGGCGGGCGCGACGACAACTACACCTTCTTCGGCTTCGCCTCCAAGCAGGAGCGCGACCTCTACCGACTGCTCATCACCGTGTCGGGCGTAGGCGCCAACACCGCACGCATGATTCTCTCGTCGGCATCGCCAGCCGAGCTTGCCAACGCCATATCCACAGGCAACGAGCGGCTGCTGAAGGGCGTCAAGGGCATCGGGCTGAAGACCGCGCAGCGCATCATCGTCGACCTGAAGGACAAGATTCTGTCGCTCGGCATCGCCCAGGAGGTGAGCGCCGGAACAGCCGCCGACTCCACCGTGCCCGTCGACGTGCGCGACGAGGCTGTGGCCGCACTCACCATGCTCGGCTTCTCGCCGGCTCCGTCTGCCAAGGTGGTCACCGCCATACTCACCGACGACGCGTCGCTGCCTGTGGAGCAGGTGGTGAAACTGGCACTCAAGCAGATAAAGTAAACATCAAAAAGAGCATTTTCAAAAACTTGTTGAACAGAATATCCAATTTAACTTGTTGAACAGAATATCCCATTTCATACACCGTGGCATGTCTGCCCGCGCTTTTGTCGTCATGCTCGTCATGACGACCATTGCCGCCTACGCGCTCACGCAGGAGCCTCTGCGACTGCCGCAACGACAGCAGCGCATGGCTCAACAGCAGGACAAGGCGCGCAAGGCAAGGAACGGCAACAACGCCAACAACGGCAAGGCTGCCAAGAAGGACTCCATAGCCATCGCCGCGCAGCCCATTCTTGCCGACGACGACTCCATTCCCGACTCCCTGCTACACCCACGCTGGCAGATACAGCGCACACTGCCCATCACTCTCGACGACCTCTCGCAGGGCGCCGCCGACCTCAAGCGCCCCGAAAACCTGAAGCAGCAGGTGGAATACAACGACTCCATCGACCGCTACATCATCGGCTCGAAGATTAGCGACACCTACATCAACGCCCCTGTGATGATGACAGCGCAGGAATACCTCAAGTGGAGCGAGAAGCAGATGATGCAGGACTTCTTCCGCAAGAAAAACGACGAAATCTACCAGGCAAAGGGCAAGGAGAAGTTCGACTTCACCGACATGCACTTCGACCTCGGCCCGGCTGAGAAAATATTCGGTCCAGGCGGCGTGCGGATAAAGACGCAGGGTACGGCGGAACTGAAGTTCGGCGCCACGATGAAGAACATCGACAACCCCTCGCTGCCTATACGCAACCGCAAGACCACAACCATGGACTTCGACGAGAAGGTGAACCTCAACCTCAACGGACGCGTTGGCGACAAGGTGAACATGAACCTCAACTACAACACCGACGCCACCTTCGACTTCGACTCGCAAAACATGAAGCTCAAGTACGACGGCAAGGAGGACGAAATCGTGAAGCTCGTCGAGGCGGGCAACGTGTCGTTCCCCTCCAACTCGTCGCTTGTCAAGGGCGCGTCGTCGCTGTTCGGCTTCCGCACCGACCTGCAGTTCGGCAAGCTCAAGCTGCAACTCGTGGCCTCGCAGAAGAAGTCTGCCACAAAGAGCGTGTCGTCGAAGGGTGGCAAGCAGTTCACGCCGTTTGAAATCGACGCCGCCAACTACGAGGACAACCGCCACTTCTTCCTCTCGCAGTATTTCCACGACCGCTACGACGAGTCGATGCGCTCGCTGCCCAACCTCACGTCGGGCGTGAAGATAAACCGCGTGGAGATTTGGGTGACAAACAAGACGGGAACGACTGCCAACACCCGCAACATCATCGCCCTTACCGACCTCGGCGAGAACAAGCGCGTGTCGAACCCTGCATGGAGCGTCACGGGACAGGCTGTGCCGTCGAACGCCGCCAACTCGGAGTACTCCGCCATGACAACGCAGTATGCCGCAGCCAGAAACATCGACCAGACATCGACTGTGCTCGACGGCATATCGGGCTTCCACGGCGGCTCCGACTACGAGAAGCTGGAGAAGGCGCGACTGCTCAACTCGTCGGAATACTCGGTCAACACGTCGCTCGGCTACGTGTCGCTCAAGACGCAGCTGCAGACCGACCAGGTGCTCGCCATCGCCTATGAGTACACCTATGGCGGCGTGACCTACCAGGTGGGCGAGTTCGCATCCGACATCACCGACGCTTCGCAGGCGCTCTTCGTGAAGTCGCTCAAAAACACGTCGAACAACCCGCAGCAGGGCAACTGGGGCTTGATGATGAAGAATGTGTACTATCTCGCGTCGTCGGTGGAGAAGGAGAAGTTCCGCCTCGACGTGAAGTACCAGAGCGACACCGCCGGCGTATACCTTACTTATATTCCCGAGCCGCAGGTGAAGGACCAGACCATCATCAAGCTGCTCGGCGCCGACCGACTCGACAACAACAACAAGGCCCACTCCAACGGCTACTTCGACTACGTGGAGGGCTACACCGTGAGCAACGGACGCGTGTTCTTCCCCGTGGCAGAGCCGTTCGGAAAGTACATGTACAACTACCTCACATCGAAGGGCGTGTCGGCTGAGCAGGCATCGAAGTATGCCTTCACCGAACTCTACGACTCCACCAAGACCGTGGCGAAGCAGATTGCCGAGAAGGACAAGTATGTGCTCATGGGACAGTTCCGCGGCACATCGGCCAACGTCATACAGACCGGTTCCTACAACATCCCGCAAGGCTCCGTGGTGGTGACGGCTGGCGGCATAACCCTCGCCGAGGGCACCGACTACTCGGTGGACTACTCTGCCGGAGAGGTGACAATCCTCAACCAGAGCATCATCGACGCCGGAACACAGGTGAACGTGTCGCTTGAGAGCAACACCGAATACTCGCAACAGCGCAAGACCATGTTCGGCATGAACTGGGAATACGACTTCTCGAAGAACTTCCAGCTGTCGGGTACCATACAGCACCTTTCGGAACAGGCGCTCACCAACAAGGTGAACATGGGTTCCGAACCGCTCAACAACACCATCTGGGGACTCAACATCAACTGGAAGAAGGAGAGCCAGTGGCTCACCAACATGCTCGACAAGCTGCCCTTCCTGCACCTCACGCAGCCGTCGCAGATTTCATTCACGGGCGAGTTCGCGCAGCTCATTGCCGGACAGAGCCACGGCACGCAGGACAACGCGTCGTACATCGACGACTTCGAGGAGGCGAAGAACACCATCGACGTGAGCACACCGTCGTCGTGGATTATATCGTCGGTGCCGTCGATGTTCCCCGAGTCAAGCGACAAGACAACACTGCGCTCGGGCTTCAACCGCTCGCGGCTCGCATGGTACAACATCGACCCGCTGTTCACCCGCCGCTCGTCGTCACTCACGCCGGGCCACATCAAGAGCGACCTCGCACAGCTCAGCAACCACTACGTGCGCGAGATTTACATGAGCGAGTTGTTCCCTAACCGCGACCAGAGCCAGTACAACGGCTCCACGTCGACCATCAACGTGCTCAACCTCGCCTACTACCCCAACGAGCGCGGACCGTACAACTTCAACCCCGACCTCAATGCCGACGGAACTCTCAACCACCCAGAACAGCACTGGGGCGGCATGATGCGAAAGCTCGACACCAACGACTTCGAGTCTGCTAATATAGAATATGTGGAGTTCTGGATGCTCGACCCGTTCATCTATACCCGTCAGGAGGGCAATGCCGACGACTACGGCGGCGACCTATACCTCAACCTCGGCGAGATGAGCGAGGACATCCTGCGCGACGGCAAGAAGTTCTATGAGAGCGGTATGCCTGTCGACGGCTCGTCGAACTTCACCACAACGCAGTGGGGCAAGGTGCCTAACCAGGCGACCGTCACCTACTCATTCGCCACGAGCAAGGGCTCGCGCGCCCTGCAGGACGTGGGCTTCAACGGATTGAACGACGAGGAGGAGCAGAAGTGGGAGTCATACCAGGACTTCCTCAAGGAAATCCAGGGCAAGGTAAGCCCTGCCGTGTGGGACTCCATCTGGGCAGACCCAGCCGGCGACGACTACCACTACTACCGTGGCTCCGACTACGACCAGATGCAGGCGCCTATCCTGCGCCGCTACAAGTACATCAACAACCCGCAGGGCAACTCGCCCGACACCGACTCGCGCACCGAGAGCTACGACACGTCGTACAAGTCGACGCCCGACGTTGAGGACATCAACCAGGACTACACTCTCAACGAGTATGAGAAGTACTTCCAGTACCGCGTGTCAATACGCCCAGAAGACCTTGAGGTGGGCAAGAACTACATCGTCGACAAGCGCTCCACAACGCGACAGCTGCGCGACGGCTCCAAGCCAACTGTCGACTGGTACCAGTTCCGCATCCCGCTCACGGAATACGAGAAGAAGTTCGGCTCCATCAACGACTTCACGTCAATACGCTTCATGCGCATGTTCATGACCGGCTTCAAGCACCCTATTGTGCTCCGCTTCGCCACCTTCGACCTTGTGCGCGGCACATGGCGCGTCTACGAGCAGAACCTCGACAACTCCGCCAACACGTCGGGACGCCTGTCGGTGAGCGCCGTCAACATCGAGGAGAACAACGACAAGCAGCCTGTCAACTATATCCTGCCTCCGGGCATACAGCGCGGTCAGGACCCGACACAGCCGCAGCTCGTCGAGAACAACGAGCAGGCTCTCGCACTCACCGTAAACACTCTCGGCTCGGGCGAGGCAAAGGCTGTCTACAAGAACACGTCGCTCGACCTGCGCCAGTACAAGCGCCTGCAGATGTTCGTCCATGCCAACTCGTTCGCGCAGAACACCACCAACCTGGAGGACAACCAGATGTCGGTGTTCATACGTCTCGGCTCCGACTACAAGAGCAACTACTACGAGTATGAGATTCCGCTGAAGCTAACGCCCCACAGCAACCAGTACAGCCGCTACTCAGCCGAGGCTGCATGGACGGTGTGGCCAAAGGAAAACATGCTCGACATACCACTCTCGCTGTTCACCGGATTGAAGAAGGAGCGCAACAAGGCGAAGGCTGCCGGACAGGCTTCCTACAACCGCCCCTACTCCGCCTACGACACCGAGACACCCAAGAACCGCATCACGGTGATGGGCAACCCGACACTCGGCGAGGTGAAGACGCTGGTAATCGGCGTGCGCAACAACTCCGGGCAGGAGAAGAGCGGCGAGGTGTGGGTGAACGAGCTTCGACTCAAGGAGTTCAACAACTCCGGCGGTTGGGCGGCACAGGGCAACCTCAACGTGCAGCTGTCCGACCTCGGCACCGTAAACGCCCAGGGACGCTACACGTCGGCTGGTTTCGGCGGACTGGAGGAGGGCGTGGCAGAACGCACCACCGACAACCAGTCGAACTACACCATCACAACGAGTGTTGACCTCGGCAAGTTCTTCCCCGACAAGGCGAAGGTGTCGGCTCCGCTGTACTACTCGGTGACAAAGGAGAAGACATCGCCTAAGTACAACCCCCTCGACACCGACATGGAGCTTGACGACGCTCTCGACGCAGCCGGCACGAAGCATGAGCGCGACTCGATAGAGAGCATCGCCGTGACGAAGGTAACGCAGACCAACTTCTCGCTGTCAAACGTGCGAGTAGGCATACAGAACAAGCGCCACCCGATGCCTTACGACCCTGCCAACTTCTCGTTCTCCTACTCCCACAGCCACAGCTACACCACGGGCGAGACAACTGTGTACGAGCGCGAGGACAACTGGCGAGGCTCGCTCAACTACTCGTGGACTCCGGTCTACAAGTCGTTTGAGCCGTTCAAGAAAATCAAGTCGAAGTCGAAATGGCTCGACCTGCCGAAGAGGTTCGGATTGAACTGGCTGCCGCAGAACGTGGGCTTCAACACCGAGATAACGCGCAACTACTACGAACTGCAGGAACGCGACATGGAGTCGACAGAAAACCAGAAACTGCCGCTCACGTTCTCGTCACAATTCCTGTGGAACCGCGAGTTCAACCTGCGCTGGGACCTCACGAAGAACCTGCACATGAACTTCCAGAGCGCCACCAACGCCGAGATTGAGGAGCCTTACTCACCAGTGAACAAGGATCTCTATCCCGACCACTACGAGGCTTGGAAGGACTCCGTATGGACATCCATAAAGCACATGGGCACGCCGCTGAACTACAGCCAGCAGTTCCAGGCTTCCTACAAGTTGCCTATCAACCTGCTGCCCGTGTTCGACTGGATAACGTCCGACGCTACCTACAACGCCAACTACAACTGGGTGCGCGGCACCGACCTTGAGGATGGCACGTCGCTGGGCAACACCATTTCGAACAACCGGCAGATAAACATCAACGGACAGTTCAACCTGGAGAAGCTCTACAACCACATCCCGTTCCTCAAGAAGACCAACGACCGCTTCAAGAAGGAAAGCTCCAGCAAGAAGAGCAACAACGCGCGTCCTTCAGGCACCAAGAACAACTGGCGCGACCGCTTGAAACAAAACAACAATGACGCCAAGGACGGTGAACAACAGACCACCAAGGACGGCAAGAAAAAGCCTCAGCGGAAGAACGACGACCGTATGCGCTCGGAGTTGCCGAAGAACAAGCGCGCGTTTGAGAAGGAAATCACCATCATGCCCGACACCACCATCAAGGTGGTGCACAACAAGAAGTCACGCCGGCTTATCGTGTCGGCAAAGACGCAGGATGGCAAGGCTTTCAACATCAAATACAAGCGTCTCGACGACAACAGCATACGCATATTGAACAAGGTGGACTCGGCTATGAAGATAAAGATTGCCGTGACCGCCAAGGAGCCTCTCGACAACCAGAAGTGGTACCGCACGGCACAGTCGGTTGCACGTGTGCTGATGATGGTGCGCAACGTGAGCGTGAGCTACCGCAACCAGTATGCCATGTCGCTGCCGGGCTTCAAGCCGATGATTGGCAACGTGTTCGGACAGGGTCACAGCATGGGTCCGCTGTCGCCGGGTCTTGACTTCGCCTTCGGATTCATGGGCGACAGCTACATCGACAAGGCACGCAACAATGGTTGGCTGCTCGTGAACGACTCGCTCGCCACACCTGCCACCACCAACAAGACCGAGGACCTGCAACTCAAGGCTACGCTTGAGCCGGTGCGCAACCTGAAGATTGACCTCACGGCATCGCGCACGATGACGACAGCACGCTCGGTGCAGTACATGTATGAGGGCAATCCGACAACGCAGAGCGGCACGTTCACAATGACGACAATGTCGCTGCGCAGTGCCTTCGAAGGCTCCGGCAATGCCAACAACGGCTACCACTCGGCTTCGTTTGAACGGTTCTGCAACTCGCTCGAAGGATTCCGGCAGCGCGTCGAGGCGAAATATGCGGGTGCTGTTTATCCTGCCGGCTCACCGCTCGCAGGAAAGACGTTTGACGCCGCCAACGGTGGAGTCAACAAGTACAGCTCCGACGTGATGGTGCCGGCATTCCTTGCCGCCTACACTAACATGGGAGGCAACGGACTGTCGCTGTTCCCGTCGCTATCGAAGTTGCTGCCCAACTGGTCGATAAAGTACAGCGGACTGTCGAAACTGCCATGGTTCCGCGACGTGTTCAAGAGCGTCAACATCAACCATGCCTACAAGAGCATCTATGCCGTTGGCTCCTACTCGTCGTACAGCACGTATATGGAATACATGAACGGACTCGGATTCATCACCGACGCCACATCAGGCTCGCCCATTCCAAACTCCATGTACAACGTTTCGACCGTAAGCATCAATGAGGCGTTCTCGCCATTGCTCGGATTCGACTTCACGCTGCAAAACAACATGACCATCAAGGCGGAATACCGCACGACACGCGTGCTCAGCCTCAGCATGACATCTGTGCAGATAAACGAGTCGACATCCCACGACTGGGTGGTTGGCGCAAGCTACACCCTGAACAACTTCAACCTGTTCGGCAGCGGCGCCAACAAGCACCGCCAGGTGAAGTCAAACAAGAAGGGCAAGGGGAATGACAAGGACGACAAGAACTCATCGTCAAGCTCGTCGAACTCGTCGTCGCGCAACCGCTCGACAAGTGGCGTGAACAACGACCTGAAGCTGCGACTCGACCTCAGTCTGCGCAAGCAGGCAGCCATCAGCCGCGACATCGCCACCATGACATCATCCGCCAACAGTGGCAACACGGCGTTCAAGCTCTCGTTCTCAGCCGACTACACCCTGTCGCGTCTGCTGACCATGAGCTTCTACTACGACCGCCAGACCAACACACCGCTGCTGTCGTCAAGCTCATACCCAACGACAACGCAGGACTTCGGCCTGAGCATGAAGTTCTCGCTGACGAGATAACGGAACGGCGGACTCCCGTCCGCCGACACAACAAACGGAACGGCGGACTCCCGTCCGCCGACAAAACAAAAAACGGTATAAAACCAAAGGAGGTACAGTCGCTTAGACCGTACCTCCTTTGTTTTTTTATTCTCTGCATTATTTATGTCTCAGTCAACCTTTTCGATCACCCTTCCTACAAGGTTTCTTGTGCCGCGGTCGCCGAAGTCAACCCTGTAGGCATCGCGGTCGGCAAACGCCTCCACCACTGTTCCCTCGCCAAACAGCTTGTGCCTTACGGTGTCGCCAACGGCAAAGCGTCCATCTGTGGGCGCCACTGTCTCGGAGTCGATGCGCTTCACCATGTCCTTGGTGATTTCGAGCAGAGCCGGGTCCATGTCGCCTTCCACCTCTATCAGTCCGTCGCCAATCTCAGTGAGGAACCGCGAAGGATATTTGGCTCCCTTGATTGCATTGCTGAACCCTTCAGACTCCGTAAGGAAAAGAGCTTTCTCGGCACGTGTCACCGCCACATACATAAGCCGCCGTTCCTCTTCCTCGGCACTCTTGCGGCGCTCCCGGATTGCACGGTGATTGGGGAAGATGCCCTCGGTGAGCCCGCACACAAACACGTAGGGAAATTCAAGTCCCTTCGACTGGTGCACGGTCATTAGCTTCACAGCGGCACCGTCGCGGCGGTAGTCGGCGTTGGTGTAGAGGGCAATGTCCTGCAAGTATTTTTCGAGCGACAGATCCTCGTCGTCCTTGTGCTCCTCCTCATACAACTCCACAGCCGAAGCCAGTTCCTGAATGTTCTCAAGCCGCTCCTCATCCTCGTCGGCACGCACCTCGTCGATGAGTCCGCTGCGGTTGAGCATGTAGTCGAGCAGGTCGGATATGGAATGGGTGAGCATGAACAGCTCCGCGTCGTCGAGCAAACGCAGGAAATCCTTCAACGGCTTGCGGTTGAAGTCCTTGCTGTTGATATTCATCCGAAGGGCTGTAAGCAGCGGATAACTGTGCTCGTCGGCAATGTCCTGCAACTTTTGCAGCGATGCCTTGCCAAACTTGCGCGACGGATAGTTTATAATCCTGACGAACGACATGTCGTCGCCATATACAAGCAACTTCAGATAGGCAATGGCATCCTTTATCTCCTTGCGCTCAAAGAAGCGCGTTCCGCCCCATATCGAATATTTTATCTGTTCCTTCATCAAAGCCTGCTCGATGGCGCGCGAGAGATAGGACGCACGGTAGAGGATGGCAAACTGCTCGGCACTTGCCCCCCGCTTTATCATTCCTCCTATCTGCTTAGCCACCCACTCAGCCTCATCCTCGTCAGATTTTCCATGGTAGTGGACGGTTATCGGTCCGTCGCCATGACGGGTGAACAAGTCCTTGGGTATGCGCACCTTGTTGTGGGCGATTATGGAGTTGGCGATGTTGAGGATGTTGGGCGTTGAGCGGTAGTTCTCGTTGAGGATTATTTGCTCGTCGTCGGCGAAGTCGACAAACTCGCGCGGCTTTGCCCCGCGCCATTCATAGATGCACTGGTCGGGGTCGCCAACGATGAAAAGGTTGCCGTAGTGCTGGGCAAGGATGTTGATGATGCGCCAGTCCTTGGTGTTGCAGTCCTGCGCCTCGTCAACCATGATGTAGTTGAGCCGCTGCTGCCATTTCTTCCTGGATTCCTCGTAATGCTCAAGTATGTAGAGGGTGATGTTTATCAGGTCGCTGAAGTCGATAGCCATCGACTTCAACTGCCTTGAGATGTAAGTGCGGAACGGTGCCTCGTAGTTGGTCGTGACATTGGTATCGGCACCGAGCATTGCCGGCACCATCAAGTCACCCACGTATGGCGTGTTGCCCTTCACGCTCTCCACATTGGCGAGAAACTGCTTGGCAGTCATCTTCGTGCGGTCGAGGTTGAACTCCTCCATCACCTGCTTGGCAAGAGTGGTGGAGTCGGTCTCGTCAATAACCGAGAATCCCTTTGGAAATCCTATGCGGAAAATCTCGCTCCGCAAGAACTTCACGCAGAATCCATGTATGGTGCACACAAGGTCGTTGATGTTCGACGAGTCGGTAAGGCGTGCTATGCGCGTCTTCATCTCGCTGGCGGCCTTGTTGGTGAACGTCATGCAGAGAATGTTGTTGGGGTCGATGCCAATATCGTTGACGAGGTAGGCATATCGGTGTACAAGCACAAGCGTCTTGCCCGACCCCGCCCCGGCAATAACCTTTATTCGTCCCTCGGTGGTCTCAACCGCCTGCTGTTGGCGGTCGTTGAGTGTATTTTGTGTTTCTGTCATTGCAATGAGAAATACATTATTATGTTTTTACTGAGATACAAATTTATGAATAATCTCTGGATTAATTGAAAAATAGCAATAAATCGTTGCATTTTTTTGTTTACCTTTTTCCTTTTCTCTCGTCTTTATACATAGAAACCCAAAAGAATGAACGATACAGAATTTGAACATATAGCCACGCGGCTGCGTCCGCGACTCGTCACCATGGCAAGGCAGACAGCCAATACCCTGCACTTGCGGGAAGCCGACGTTGAGGACGCGGTGCAGGAATCGCTCGTCAGACTGTGGCGAATGGGCGACCGTCTCGACGGCTACCGCAGCATAGAAAGCCTTGGCGTGACCATTGTGCGGAATGTCTGCATCGACATGTCGCGACAGCAACAACTAACAACGACATCGCTTGACGGACCGCATGGCACTCTCGCCGTTGCCGATGACTCTTCTGCCGACTCCTCTCTCACGGCGGAGAGCACGCACGGCGCGGTGGACTGTCTCATTAAGCAATTACCCGAAACACAACAACGGCTTCTCAAGATGCGTGGCGAGGGAATGTCGCTCGACGAAATTGCGGCAATAACCAACATGCCCAAGACAAGCGTGAAGACACTCATAGCACGCGCCAGGCGCACGCTACTGCAACGATTAGGAGGTGTCGAGCTCCCGCTCGACACATGAGCTAATTTGAGTAAAACAGAAGCTCGAAACATGAGCTAATTTGTACCAAACAGAAGCTCGAAACTTTTGAGATTCTGTGTCGAGCAGGAGCTCGACACCTCCAATAACCCCCAATAACAAATATCTGTGTCGAGCAGGAGCTCGACACCTCCAATATGAAGACAATTAACGATAAAGATTTCCGCCACGCTCTCACTGAGCGTTTCCTCGACTGCGACACCACAGTTGAGGAGGAGCAGATGCTCGCCCGTTTCTACCGCAAGTGCAAGCAGAATGGCAGCGTGCCTAACGGCGAGAGCAAGATATGCGAGATGATTATAGCCACGGTGCAAGTTGCCGCCGTTCACCAGCGCCACGCCAAATTGCGTTGGTTGGTGGCAGCATGTATAGCCATTGCTGTTGCGTGCGGTGCTGTTGTGGCTTTTCATGAAAATACAGACAAACCAGTTTTGGCTGAAAGCAGCAAGGCAATGAGCCATCAGATGCACCAAGCAGAAAAGGACACTGCCACCATTGTCGCACCTGCAAGCGAAGCAATAAATATTGCACAGAATGACGACATGACAGGAAAATACGAAAACCTGGTGAAGCAAGAGTCAATGTCTACATCCTGCAAGGAGCCGTCTCCTGCAAACCACAATGCCCCCACTCCGTCAAGTGGCAAACCAGTCTCACCCTCCGTTTCCGAAATAGCCCATCTCTACGACATGGCGCTCGACACGTTCAGCGACGCCACCAACATCACGATAGAACGCAAGGGCGACGTGTTGCTTTTATCGGCAGTAAATGCCGACGGCAAGACAGAGCGTTATGCTGTAGCCATGGCGGATGGCGATGAGCCTATGCTCGTGGCATTATAGGAAATTATCAATATATTTAAATAGAATAGCTATGAAAAAGACCTTTATCATTGCTGTTGCCGCCCTTCTCATGGGCGCGACAAACACATTCGCATCAACCACACAGAAAGACGTTGTACCTATGGACACCATCCGTGCCTACTTCATCGACGGCGAGCATGTGAAAAACTTTACCGGCAAGGAACTTGTCGGCAAGACCATCAAGTCGTATGATATAAATCCTTCAACCTACGACAATATGGACGGCAAAGGAGCATGCCACGTGCTGCTTCTGCACGACATAAAAACTGACAAAGCTACACCAAAGCCAAAGCCGCTTGTCTTTATAGACGGCATTATGGATGCCAACGGACTGAACGCCGTGAAGCCAGCCGACATTGTGTCGATGACGGTAATAAAAGACCCGAAGATTCTCAAGATATACAGCGACATGGGACTAAAGGACAGTGCGCTGGCAAATGGCGTGGTGCGCATTGTCACAAAGAAACAGAAGACCGACCCTATAGTATATCTTGTCGATGGTGCGGAAATGACCTACAACGAAGTGCTTAAAATTCCGTCAGACAAGATTAAGTCGATGAATGTCTACAAGCGCGGCAACGACCATAAGTACACCGCAAAGTACGGAAAGAAAATTGATGTCGTGGAAATCAACTTGAAATAACCTAAAAAACGTGGCGGAGGCCGGAAACCTCCGCCACGTTTTTTATTTATTGTTCTCCTTATAATATTTCAGACCGCCCTTGACGTTCTGAATGAGAGCCTTGGATGAATAAGTGGCACCGCTCACGCCATCAACCTTCATTGTTGATGCCTCATCAACGGTCTTGCCGATGAACTTCTTGTAGAGTTCCTCGGCGCGTGCGAACACGGCGGGCGTCTCCTGATTTGGCAACGACTCAATCTTTGTGATTTTGTTTCCCTTAATGTAAATCTTAACCGGAGTCTTGCTCTGGAAGCCACGTGCCTTCACAATAG
Organism: Prevotella sp.; assembly: GCA_050875085.1. GTDB lineage: Bacteria > Bacteroidota > Bacteroidia > Bacteroidales > Bacteroidaceae > Prevotella. The sequence continues at coordinate 61,567 of JBNMLZ010000002.1, forward strand.
ATGACGTGTTGACAATGGCTGTGCCCTTGCTGTACTTTATGGCGTTCTTGCTCACACCGGCACCCATGAGGGCAAAGGCGAGAAGCCCTACCCCCAAGCCGCCAATAGCGGCTTTTCCCCTCCCCAAGAGGGAGGGGCGTAATGTGTTATGCTGCATAATAAAGTTTATTTCTTGTCGTAAGCATGGAGTGGATAGTCCGTCGTGTAGTGCAGACCACGGCACTCCTTGCGCTCTATTGCCTGACGAGTGATGAGATAGCCCACGTTGATCATGTTGCGGAGCTCGCAGATGTCGCGGCTTGCCTTGACGCGCTTGAACAGGGCCTCGGTCTCCTCGTAGAGCAGGTCGAGACGATCCCATGCGCGCTTCAAGCGCAGGTCGGAACGCACAATGCCCACGTAGTTGGACATTATCTCGCCAACCTCCTTCACGCTCTGTGTGATGAGCACCTTCTCCTCGTTGGTCATTGTTCCCTCGTCGTTCCACTCAGGCACCTTTTCGTTGAAGTCGTACTCGTCGACATGCTCCAAAGAGTGCTTTGCGGCAGCGTCGGCATATACCACAGCCTCGATGAGCGAGTTGCTTGCCAGGCGGTTGCCACCGTGCAATCCTGTGCAAGAGCACTCGCCGATGGCGTAGAGGCGCTCGATGCTTGACTGACCATTGAGGTCAACCTTGATGCCACCACACATGTAGTGAGCAGCCGGGCGAACCGGAATGTAGTCGGTAGTGATGTCGATGCCGATAGACTTGCACTTCTGGTAGATGTTCGGGAAGTGGCGTTTGGTCTCCTCCGGATCCTTGTGTGTCACGTCGAGGCAAACATGGTCGATGCCGTGAATCTTCATCTCCTTGTCGATGGCGCGTGCCACGATGTCGCGCGGAGCGAGAGAAAGGCGCTTGTCGTACTTCTCCATGAACGACTCGCCGTTAGGCAGACGCAGGATGCCGCCGTAGCCACGCATTGCCTCGGTGATGAGGAATGCCGGATGAGTCTCGCCCGGATGGTAGAGTGCTGTCGGGTGGAACTGCACGAACTCCATGTCCTTCACGGTTCCCTTGGCGCGGTAGACCATAGCCTCGCCGTCGCCTGTGGCTATTACGGGGTTGGTGGTTGTCTGGTAGACGGCACCGCAACCGCCTGTACACATCAGCGTCACCTTGCTCAGATAAGTATCCACCTTCTGGGTGTCGGGGTTGAGCACGTAGGCACCATAGCAATTAATATAAGGAGTGCGGCGTGTCACGCGCGCACCGAGATGGTGCTGTGTGATAATCTCCACGGCAAAGTGGTTTTCCTTGATGTCGATGTCGGGGCAATTGCGCACAGCCTCCATGAGTCCGCGCTGTATTTCAGCACCCGTGTCGTCGGCGTGGTGGAGGATGCGGAACTCGGAGTGTCCGCCCTCACGGTGAAGGTCGAACTCGCCGTTTTCCTTGCGGTCGAAGTTCACACCCCAGTTCACGAGCTCCTTGATCTGCTCCGGGGCATTGCGCACAACCTGCTCAACGGCGCGGCGGTCGCTGATATAGTCACCGGCAATCATAGTGTCCTCTATGTGCTTGTCGAAATTGTCAACTGCGAGATTAGTCACTGAGGCAACGCCACCCTGGGCAAACGAAGTGTTTGCCTCGTCGAGCGAAGTCTTGCAAATCATGCACACCTTACCTTTGTGTGCGCGGGCTACCTTCAAGGCGTAGCTCATGCCGGCAACTCCGGCGCCGATAATCAGAAAGTCGTATTTGAAAACCATCTTTTTGTTTTTTTCTTAATACACTGCAAATTTAGATAAAAATTCGAAGACATTACACAAATCATAGGCTTTTTTAATATTTTGCCA
>JBNMLZ010000003.1:0-52087 GCA_050875085.1 Prevotella sp.
CAAACAATGGTTGTAAAATATGAGACTCTTGACATAAACAAGCAGCTGATTGTAGATCAATACGACGAAAATATCGAGGTCTTCAATTTGATACGCGATGTGGCAACCAAAGCCATCAACGAGGCGGTAAGCAAAAGCCGTGTTGAAATAACGGCTGTAGAATCAAGACTTAAAAGAAGGGATAGCCTCATTGAGAAACTCGTGAGGAAGGGACAGCTCTACAATTCGATTTTCGACCTCACTGATATTTTTGGGGCACGAATCATCACCCTGTTCGGCGACGACGTGGACCGTGTGGCTTCTGTCATAGCACAAACTTTCGACGTGGACTGGAAAAGGACAACAGACAAGCGCAAGATGCACTCTGCCAACAGCTTCGGCTACAATTCTCTCCATTACATATGCAGCATCCCTGCGTCTATGTTCTGCGACAGCCGGCATCCGGAAATAAACAATATAAAGTTTGAAATACAGATGCGCTCAACACTGCAACACGCATGGGCAGCCATGGAGCACGACATCGGATACAAAAGCGAAATCGAGACCCCTTCAGAATACCAGCGGATGTTTGGCAGACTTGCCGGATTGCTTGAACTTGCCGACGAGGAATTCTCGCGTATACGCATGAGCGTGACCGACTACAGACGACGCATGACAACGCTCATCAAATCAGGAGACCTTGCCGGAGTGAAGCTCGACGGCGACACATTCGCATCTTATATTGCCCGCAAACCGTTTGACAGACTTATGCGGCGTATTGTGGCGATAAACCAATGCGAGGTGCAAGACATGCCTTTCTTCCGTTTCTTTCCATTGCTCAAGGAGACTGGCGTGGAGACGCTACAGGACGTTGAGAAATTGATACACGACAACGAGGACGATGCCTACGAACTCGTGCTGCACCAACTGGCTGGCACCGACATCGACATCGTGGCGTCTACCATTGCCCTGCAGAACATTCTTGTGGTGGCTGCATTGAAACGTGGCGGAGGAAAACCTGCATTGAAGCACATTTACGACACACTTAACGGCTCATCCCCAAATAATGAGTCTGTGGCTGAGCTTGTGTACAACCAGGCCTGCAAATTGTCGTTCATGAAGCAATAGAAGCTGAAAAGGAAACTTTAGACAAATCAGAACAGAAAATAAAAAAAAGAGGAATCATGAACCAACCATTGGAAACAAGCCTTGTGGACAAGGCTATAGTCTTTGCCGTAAATGCCCACCGTGGCACTCGCCGGCGAGGAAAGAAATTCCCATATATAGTACATCCGCTTGAGGCGCTTGCCATCGTTGCCACAGTAACACCCGACCCGGAAATCCTTGCGGCAGCTGTGCTTCACGACACCATTGAGGACACGGAAACAACCTACGAAGAACTGGTTGCCGAATTCGGGGAACGTGTGGCACGCCTTGTTGCCGAGGAGACTGATGTCAGGAGCACGCCTGACGGCACGCAGTTGACATGGCGACAGCGCAAGCAACGCGACATGGACAATCTCAAGGCTGCTCCGCGTGATGTGAAAATCGTAGCCATCGGCGACAAACTCTCCAACATGCGTGCCATAGCACGTGACTACCGCGTCATGGGGGATGAGCTGTGGAAAATGTTCCATGAGAAAGACAAGGCTACACACGCATGGCGTTATCGCGGACTCCGTTCTGCTCTAAGCGAACTCAACGGCACTGAGGCCTACCGTGAATTTGACACTTTAGTGACTGAAGTTTTTGACTCATAAGCACATTTATACCGTTCATTGCAACAAACAAATAAAACTAAAAACATTACAACTATGGAAACAACCAAACAATTTGTTATCACTGTTAACCGTGAACTGGGTTCAGGTGGACGAACCATCGGCAGAAAGATTGCCGAGCGTCTCGGAGTGAAGTATTACGACAAGGCTCTTGTCGAGGAACTCACAAGACACTTCAACATTCCTGTTGAGGAACTGGAAAAGATTAAAGGCTCTAAACGCACGTGGTGGGACAATCTTGTCGACGAGTATACCAACAGTTACTCACTGCCGACACTGCTTGACATTGAGCCTGTAGTGCCTACAACACCTAACGTGTTCCGCATCGAGTCGCGCTTCCTCAAGGAACTTGCCTCTGAAGAGTCGTGTGTGATGGCAGGCCGTTCGGGGTTTTATGTGTGCCGCGACATGCCCAACACTATACACATCTTCATCCAGAGCACCATCGAGAAGCGTGTGCAGCGAGTGATGGAGAAGCAGAACCTCACTGAAAAGGAAGCAAGGGAGGCTATTGAGCGCGTCGACAAAGGACGTGAGATTTACACGCGTGAGACTGCCAACATAAGCCGCTACGACACACGCAACTACGACATTGTGCTGAATGTGGCAAATCTCACTGAGGACGAGGCTGTAGATTTAATCATGAACTACATTGAAATCAACTTCAAGCGAAAAGGCATATTGAAATAAATTATTATGGACATGATATTATTATTTGGGCTTAGCATAAAAGCCTGGCTGACCATAGCATTGGTGATTACGATGTTCTCACTGATGATGTTCACCAAGATACCTGCCGAATTTGTATTCATCGGCGGTATGGGATTTCTCTACGTCACTGGCGTGCTGAGTGTGGATGAGGCAATGGCGGGGTTCAGTTCCGCGTCGGTTGTGACGGTGGGAGTGCTTTTTGTCGTCATTGCGGGACTTGTGCACAGTGGAGTCATACACTGGCTGGTGAAGCACATTCTTGGTACGCCGTCATCATACACGGCAGCCATCACGCGACTCATGATTCCTGTTGCTGTCATGAGCTCGGTGCTGAGCAACACCACTGTTGTGGCATTATTCATCAAGGTGGTGAAGGTGTGGTCGAAGAAACTTGGCATCGCTCCCTCAAAGTTCCTCATTCCACTGAGCTACGCGTCGTGCTTTGGCGGTGTGTGCACGCTCATCGGTACACCGCCTAACCTTATCATATCGGGCATGTTGATGAACGACACCCACGTCGAGATGAATTTCTTCACAACCACTCTCCCTGGATTGTTTTGTCTTGCCGTCGGCATAATCAGTATGCTTGCAATGAAGAAGCTGCTGCCTGAGCGCAAGTCGCCTGACGACGCTTTCGCGGCAACAGGCGACTACACGGCAGAATTGCTTGTGCCGACCTTGTGCCCTTCTGTAGGCAAGACGGTTGAAGAGGCAGGCTTGATGAATGTTAGTGGCGGCCATCTCGTCGAGATTGTGCGTTTCGACCGTGAGGTTATAAGTCCCGTGTCACCAGAAGAATTTGTGATGGGTGGCGACCGTCTTGTATATTCCGGCCAGATTGACAGTATTCTCAGCCTGCGCGACAGCCATGGACTGACCGCCGCTACCGGACACGTGTTCTCTGTAGACAAGAACGACAAGAAGCGCGAGTTCCTCACAGCCCACGTGCAGCGTGGCAGTTCCCTCATCGGCCAGTCAATGGAAGACTCTGATTTCGAGTACATCTACAACACGGTGCTCGTGGCGGCTGTGCGCGACGGCGAGCGCTTCGACTGCAATCCGCGAAGCGTAAAGATTGAGCGTGGCGACACGCTGCTGTTTGAGTGTCAGGCTGGAACGGGCAATGCCTTCAAGAAGTCGGTCGGCAACGACCTGGCTTTCTTCCAGTCGGACGACATTCCAAACATTGGAGGCAAGACAGCCATATCGTCACTGATAATGCTGCTCATGATTCTGCTCTCCACATTCCATGTGTTCTCTCTCCTTCAGGCATGTTTCCTGGCAGCAGGCGCAATGCTCCTGACAAAATGCTGCACGCCGAAGCAGGCAAGCGACGCCATCAACTGGAACATTCTTATGATATTTGCCGGCTCTGTGTGTCTTGGCACAGCCATCGACCGCACAGGCATAGCTACGGTGATTGCCAACAACATATTGGGCATCTGCGGCACCAACGCTATAGTGGCGCTTATATGCATCTGCCTTGTGGCTACATTCCTTACTGAGTTTGTCAGCAACACAGCCGCTGCCGCAATCTTCTATCCGATAGCCTATAAAACCGCAATCTCGCTCGGTGCCAACCCAATCACATTCTGCGTGGCACTGATGATTGCCGTGTCGTCAAGCTTTGCCACTCCAATAGGCTCACCGACGCACATGATGGTATATGGTGAGGGTGGCTACCGGTTCTCTGATTTCATGAAGGTAGGACTGATAATGAACCTGGTCATCTTGGCTGCCAACATCTTCATCGTCACAACGCTGTTCCCGCTATAAGGAATAGCTTGAAAGAGCTTTTTTTAACAGTATAATTATAAATAACATATCTATGAAAACAGAAATTAAAACAGATGGTGACATCATCACCATGTCCATCGATGGACGACTTGACACAGCCAACGCTGTACAATGCGAACAAGACATGCAGCCGCTTGTCGACAATGCCGACAAGAACATTGTGCTCGACTGCACCAATCTTGAATACATAAGCAGTAGTGGCCTTCGTCTTTTCCTGACCCTGCGCAAGGCTGTGGCAGCCAAAGGCGGCAGCCTCGTAATAAAGCACATCAACGACGAAATAAGAAATGTCTTCACACTGACAGGATTCTTCAGTCTGTTTGATATACGCCCATAAATAAGAAAAGACCTTGGCAGAATGATTTTTTTATACTACCTTTGTCTTTATGAAAAGCAATAAGACCATAACACGCATTTTCATTGCGTCGGCTGTGTGCTCGGCAATGTCGCTGTTGAGCGCTTGCTCAAGCAAACCGAAAAGCAATGACATTATAGCAAAGAAACCAGTAAAGGCTGCTCCAAAGCCAACGCAGAACATGGGCGACTACAAGCAAAGCCGCACCGTGGAGTGGCTCGGCAGCTCCTACAGCGTGAGCGTGGAGCGCAAGGCCGACACGTCGCTGCCGCTTGCCGTTGACGAGAGCGGAAACAAGTACTACGACAACCGCATCACTCTCTCCATCCTGCGCAGTGACGGTACGGAGTTCTTCAAGCGTACCTTCTCGAAAGCCGACTTTGCAGAGTATGCCGGCGACGACTACAAGGACGGCGCGCTGCTGGGCATCGTGTTCGACCATGCAGAGGGCGACAACATAATCTTCGCCGCATCGGTCGGCTCGCCCGACAAGATGAGCGACAACTACGTGCCACTGGTTCTGAAAATTTCGCGAGTGGGCGGCGTGAGCATCTCGCGCGACACCAAGCTCGACACCACGAGCGACGACGTGCCCGACGAGGATGCCGAGGCTGAGGACGACGGAGTATAAAAGCAAAAAGTACAAGTAGTTGTACATATTTAAATTATGTATATATGTGGGAGGTCGGGCGTCTCGCCCGACCTCCTACTATATTAGTTACTTACAAAAGAATATGTCATACAAATTCAATATCGTTCCGCGCACGCTGCACTTCAAGCAACCTGCCGGAACGTCACGCGGCGTGTACACCACACGCCAGTCGTGGTTCATCGAGGCTGAGAGCAGCGACATGCCTGGTGTGAAGGGCATTGGCGAGTGTGCGCCACTGCCCGACCTGAGCTGCGACGCCCGACCGGAATACGAGGCAACACTGCGGCAACTGTGCCACATGATTGAGCTTACAGGCAACGTAAACTACGAGATGCTGCGCCCCTACCCTTCCATGATGTTCGGACTTGAGACTGCCTTGCTCGACCTTGCGGGCGGCGGACGCGGTGTGCTGTTCGACACGCCGTTTACTCGCGGCGAGGAGGGCATACGCATCAACGGACTTGTATGGATGGGCCGCTACGACGAGATGCTTGAAAGGCTTGAGGCAAAGATGAAAGCTGGTTTCCACTGCGTGAAACTGAAGATCGGAGCCATCGACTTTGAGCATGAGCTTGAGCTGGTGCGCCACATCCGCGAGTCGTTCAACAAGGAGCAAATCGAACTGCGCGTCGACGCCAACGGCGGATTCTCACCCGAGGAGGCTCCCAGGCGGCTCGAACAGCTCGCGCGCTACGACATCCACTCCATTGAGCAACCCATCCGACAGCACCAGTGGGCAAAAATGGCGGAACTTTGCGCCAGCACGCCCATACCTATTGCCCTCGACGAGGAGCTTATCGGCGTCAACATGAAGCTGATGAAGCAGGACCTGCTCGACCGAATTCGCCCGCAATACATCATCCTCAAGCCGTCGCTGCACGGCGGTATGCGCGGCACGCGCGAATGGATAGACCTGGCTGCGGCACGCGGCATCGGCTCGTGGATAACGAGTGCGCTTGAGAGCAACGTGGGACTGAACGCCGTGGCCCAGCTTGCAGCCGACATCTACGGTCCGGGCATCAAGATGCCGCAGGGACTTGGCACCGGACAACTGTTCACCGACAACATACCGATGAACCTGGAGATAAAGGGCGACAAACTGTGGCGCACTGGCTCCACCCAACGCGCTTAAATGATGAACAAGATAGAAAGTGAGAAGCGGATTGTCGAACTGATGATTCGCCTGTACTGCCGGCGCAAGCTGCACGCCACAGAGCTTCCTGCAGAATATGCCGAGCTGCTTGCCTATGCACAGAAGCGGCTCTCGCTGTGCCGCTTCGGTGAGAAAAAGACATCATGCAAGCGATGCCCCGTGCACTGCTACGCCCGCGACAAGCGCGAACTGATGCGCCAAGTGATGAGGTGGTGCGGACCGCGAATGCTCGTCTACCACCCCATCATCACGTTGAAACACTACATTTAAGGAGTAATTCTGTCTTTTTTAATAACGCCCGACATTTTACATTTATTATGGACGTCTTGTAATGCGACTACCGTTGCTTTGTAACGCGATTACAATTATCCCGTAATGCGGTTACAAAGCAACGGTAGCCTTGTTACAAGGCAATTGTAAAAACAGCAAAAAAAATTATATTGCCTTGCGCAAAACCTCCACTGTAGGATTCTTGAGCAACACTTTCTTGTCGCTGTCAAGCAGGTAGAGCGACGGCATCGACTTGATGTAGTACACGTCGCGCGCCGTCACGTCGCCATCGGGGCTGTATCCGTCGGTCCACGTGGCGGGGAAGTGCGGGTCGGTGGTGTTCCAACGCTCGTCGTAGCCGTAAGGATAGATGGCGAGCACGCGCACGACAGTGCCGTCCTTGAGCTGCGGTATGTCAAGAAGCTGCTCAAGCATCTGGCGGCAATGGCCGCAGTCGGGGTCATAGAAGTAAAGGAGAGTCATAGGTGCCTGGAAGTCGTGAAGCGAATGGCGTTTGCCCTGGCGGTCAACATAGTCGAAGTCGGCAGCCGTTGTGCCGGGCAGGTTCTTGCGCAGGTTGCGCGCCATATACTCATTGCGCGTGCGCTCGGCGATGGAGGCAAACTTGTTGGCTCCCATCACGTCGAGGAACTGCGCGTAGAGCACGTCGTCGCGCATCGGCGAGTCGGTGTCGCCAAGGTAGCTGTCGGCAAGGTCGGCAAAAAACTCCCTCACGGACGGCTGCCCAGCGCCATACATCCTGTCGACAAACGTCCTGATGCCGTTGGCGGCAACGGCACGCGGCACACGCGGAAGAAGGTCGAGAAAGTTGACGAAGCCCTGTTCTGCCATGCCTCCGGCTACGGTCAGCGTGGTGTCGGCAAAGTTGTAGCAGTCCCAGTAGTGGCGGGCAAGATAGTCAGCACGTGCCGACGGTATGCGGAGCGTGTCGGGGATGGAGGGATAAGGAAATAAAGCTTCGTGCTGTGCGTGAGCCGACAGCGAAGCGAGAAGAAGAATTATTGACAGAAATATCTTCATAAACAAAGTACGATATATAAACAGGCATATTAACAGAAGAGGTCGAGCGTCCCCGCTCGACCTCCTGTATTTGTTGCCAATTATTTTCTACTGCATGTCATACACCACCTGCATGAGCTTCTTGCCAAGTGCATCCGCCTCGTCCATCGTGGCAGCCTCGCTGTAGACACGGATGATAGGCTCGGTGTTGGACTTGCGCAGGTGAACCCACTTGTCGGGGAAGTCGATCTTCACGCCGTCGATGTCGGTAATCTTCTCGTCCTTGAACATCTCCTTCACCTTGCCGAGAATAGCGTCGATGTCGGTAGTCGGAGTGAGGTCGATGCGGTTCTTGGCGATGAAGTAGTTGGGGAATGTGGCGCGGAGCTGGCTTGCCGTACACTTCTTGTGGGCGAGTGAAGAGAGGAACAAAGCGATGCCCACGAGAGCGTCGCGTCCGTAGTGGCTCTCCGGGTAGATCACTCCACCGTTGCCCTCGCCGCCGATGACGGCGCCCACTTCCTTCATCTTAGTAGTGACGTTCACCTCGCCAACGGCAGCAGCCGTGTATACTCCGCCGTGCTTCTCGGTGACGTCGCGCAGTGCGCGTGTTGAAGAGAGGTTGCTCACGGTGTTGCCCTGTGTGTGCGACAGCACGTAGTCGGCAACGCTCACGAGGGTGTACTCCTCGCCGAACATCACACCGTTCTCGCAGATGAACGCAAGGCGGTCAACATCAGGATCGACCACGATGCCGAGGTCGTACTTGCCGCTCTTCATCTCGTCCATGATGCCGTGGAGATTCTTCTCCAGAGGCTCCGGGTTGTGGGCGAAGTCGCCGTTAGGCGTGCCGTTGAGTATGGTGAATTCCACACCGAGCGCCTTCAGAAGGTCAGGCAGGATGATGCCGCCAACGCTGTTGATGGTGTCTACGCACACCTTGAAGTGTGCGTTGCGTATAGCGTCAACATCAGCGAGCTTGAGGTCGAGCACGCTCTGTATGTGGCGGGCGTTCATGGAGTCGTCGCGAGTGTAGGTGCCGAGATGGTCGACATCGGCATAGTCGAAGTCTTCCTTGTCGGCAATTTCAAGCACCTCGTTGCCGTTCTCCTTGGTTAGGAATTCGCCGTCGCTGTTGAGCAGCTTCAGAGCGTTCCACTGGCGCGGGTTATGGCTTGCTGTTATGATGATGCCACCCAGCGCGCCTGTCCAGCGCACAGCCAGCTCGGTGGTAGGAGTGGTGGCGAGGTCAATGTCGATCACGTCAAGTCCCATGCCCATGAGAGTTCCACAAACGATGTTGCGCACCATGTCGCCTGAGATACGTGCATCGCGGCCCACAACAATCTTGCCTCGACCCTCGGTCTTGGCGTTACGCTTCATGAAAGTAGCGTAGGCAGTTGTAAACTTAACAATGTCGAGCGGATTGAGAGTGTCGCCCGTGTGTCCGCCGATAGTGCCGCGGATGCCTGAAATTGATTTTATTAAAGTCATAACAATAGTGTTTTGAGTTTTTTCAGTCTTCAAGATTAGCGTCCGCGCTGGTAGGTTATCTCATACAGGCACGGATATACGCCCTGTAGGGCGTTGCTCTGTCCTTGTGAGTGTGGCACGATGATGCGCACCTTGGCAAGCTCGGCGTCGGCGCTTGTGTAGCGTCCGAGGTTGACGTAGGTGAGCGGCACGAGCCATCCCGAAGGAACAGCCGTCGAGCCATACTGGTTGTACATCACGCAATAGTCCTTCGCGAAGACGCCGGTGAATGTTCCTGACGTGTTCTTGACTGTCATCTTGTCATCGCACCATGTGTACTGATAGATGTTGGTGCTCTGCAATGCCGAGTCAGACTCAAGGAGGTTGTACTCATTGTAGCGGCACAGGATGTCGGCAGTCTCGCCGTCCTTCAGCTTCTCGCCGCTGCCCTTGCGCACAATCTGCATGTAGACGCCTGTGCTTTGGAACAGCACAAACTCGTTCTTTGTGGTGTCGGTGGTGCAGTCCTGTGCATTGAACTGGTCTTCGGAAATAACCTTTATCTTCTGGTTGGTTATATAGCGGTTGATGGCGGAGCGTTCCTTCTTCTTCTGGTCGGCATAGGTCTCCGAACTGCTGCACGACGCTATGGCTATAACGGCGAGAATGGCGCAAACCAATAATCTTACTGTCTTCATTCTTTTTTTCTTGTATTTAAATATTTATATGTGAGACACAAAATTACTATTTTTATGTCTAATACATATATTATGTCTGATTTATTTAACCTTTTTTCTTTGATTTACAGTCTGGTTTCTGCCTGCCGCCTTACTTAGTGAGCAAATCCTCATAGTGGGCAAAGGCGCGGCGCACCACGCGCTCGGCCTCGGCAAGCGAGCAGTGCAGACGGCCACCGCTGGCGTTGAGATGGCCTCCACCGTTGAAGAACTCGGCAGCCACTCTGTTGCAAGGGAAGTCGTCGACGGAGCGCAGCGACACCCAGATGGTGTTGTCGCGGCGGTCGTCTTCGCGCAGCGACACAGACAGGCGCAGCCCCTTTATCTTCAACGGCTCGTTGACGAGACCTTCGGCGTCGCCCTTGATGAAGTGGAAGTCGCGCATGTCGCGGCGTGAGATGGTGAAGTAGGCAGCGTGTAGGTCGTTGAATACGTTGAGCTTCTGGCTCATCAGATAGCCGCGCAAGCGTATCGCCCACGGGCTGAAGTTGTTGAACACGTTGCGGTAGATCTTGTCCTTGTCGAAGCCCTTGGTCAGGAGCTGGCTGACGATGAAGAAAATCTCGGGCTGGTTGGAGTTGTAGGTGAAGCCGCCCGTGTCGGTCATCATGCCGCAGTATATGCACACGGCACACTTGCGCGACATATCCTCAAAACCGCCAAGCTGCCAGATGATGCGGAACACGAGTTCCGACGTGCTCGACATTTGCGGGTGCGAGACGGTGAGCACGGTGTCCATGCTTGGGTCGAGATGATGGTCGATCATGATTTTGCGCGCAGGCGACTGCTCAAGGGCGTCGCGCATCTCGTCGACACGGTCGGTGCCGTTGAAGTCGAGGCAGAATATGAGGTCGGCGTCATGCAGGAGCGCGTCTGCCTTGTCGGCTGCATGTTTGTCGTAGCGTATGATGCGCTCCGTGCCGGGAAGCCATTGCAGGAAGTCGGGATAGGCGTCGGGGACGACAATCTCGGGCTCCTTGCCCTGTGTGCGCAGATATTCCGCCCAGGCAAGCGACGAGCCGAGGGCGTCGCCGTCGGGCGACTTGTGGCAACATATGACAATGTGGTTGGAGTTGGTGATGTTCTCTCTTAGTGTGGCAACTTCTGCCTCGGATAACAGTTCTATATTCATCGTGTTTTTATGAAACAATCTGGTTGATACGTAATTAAATGGTGCGATTGCAGTTGCAAAGTTAATAATAATGTGGGGTTCGACCAACTTTTTTTTATTTTTGCAACTTTTTTTTATTGCTTTGCGTCATAACAATAAAAGCAAGACCTATCATATAATCAAAAAAAACAATACAACATGACTATGAAAAAGTTTGGAAGAATATCGTTGGTGCTGTTGGCGGCAGTGTTGCTCGGCAGCGTGTGCGCGTCGTGCCACTCAAGCATGGAAATAAAGGGAGACAGCCACAAGGTGACACAAACACGCAACGTGAAATACTTCTCGCAGGTGGAACTTTACTCCTCTGCCAACGTGATATTCACGCAGGGCGACTCAACAACATTGCGCATCGTAGGCGCCAAGGATCTTGCCGACAACCTTTTGGTGGAGCAGAACGGCGAGAAGATAAGCATCAAGGTGAAGCCAGGAACATCCAACTTGGTCCGTGGCATATTCGGGGCAGGCCGTTTTGATGAGCTGACCGTATTCGTGACATCGCCCGACCTGACAGCCGTGAGCGTGAACGGCTCGGGCGGTTTCTATGTGAAGGGCAATATCGACACCGACCGCCTGACCGTATCGCTGAAGGGTTCGGGCGACATAAGCTTCAACAATGTGGTGTGCGACGCTGCCGACATGGAGGTGCGCGGTTCGGGCGATGCCGTCGTGAAAAACATCACGGCAAGGGATGTCAACCTCAACGTGTACGGCTCGGGCGACCTCAACGCCAACATCTTCGCCGCCGACAACACAAACATGGCGGTGTATGGCTCGGGCGACATCAGCGTGAAGTTCAACGGCTGCGGCAATGCCACGGCTGCCGTAAAAGGCTCGGGCGACATCACACTCAGCGGAACACTCACAACGCTCAGTAACCAGCAGGTTTCCGGCTCGGGCGACATACACACAGGCAGTCTGCGCACTGGCGTGAAGGCAAAATAGCAAACATTTGCAAGTTTCTTTTTAACCACGAAAAAAGGCTCACGAACCATCAACGGTCCATGAGCCTTTGCTATGTATAGATGTTTAGAAATTAGTCCGCACTGACGGGCTTCGCTTAGAAGCTTGCCATGAATGCAAAGCGTATGCCGTTCTTCTTGATTCCGGGGCCGTAGTAGTTCATACGGCGCACGTAGTCGACAGCGAAGAACTTGAATATGTTGTGCACACCCACGACAATCTCCCAGTAAGGAGTCTTCTTGTCCATCACCTTGGCACCCTCGGGGAACTGGAAGAGCATCTTGTCGTTCTGGTTCTGGGCAAGCATCGGGTTGTTCTTGTCGGTCAGCGTGCTCCACATGCCCTTCACGCCAATCCACTCGCGCCACTTGAGCTTGCGGACAAGCGGGATGCGGTTGAATATCTTTCCGCTGAGGTCCCATGAGATGGAGCCGTAGGCGTAGCGGTCGCTGAGGAACTCCATGTTCTTCATCATCGACATGGTGTTCTCAAGCTCGAAGTATGTGATGTTGACCGGCGGCATGCAAAGCAGCGGGAACGGCACCTTGTTCCACTGCGCTCCACCGTTGATGTGGGTGTCGATGTATCCCCAGCTGCCCATCCAGAAGCGCTTGTAGATGCTCGCCTCGGTGAAGTTGAGCTTGTACTGTCCGCCCATGACGTTCTTCAAGCCCATGGTGTGGCTCAAGGTGAACTCCGGGGCGTCGAGGTTGACAGGCCAGCGCTGCTGCTTGGTGTTGATGAATGTCTGTCCAGGGCAGTAGCGCAACCCGAGTTTAAGCTCGGTGGTGCGTATGCGGTTGACATACTCATTGCCGTCGGCAGCAGGATGCTCTATGGCACCGGGCTGCTTCATGAACACGAGGTCACCAGTCGGCCGGTTGCTCTCGAACTTTACAGACGAGTGTACGGAGAATCCCCAGTCGGTCTCATAGTCGAACGACAGCTTCTGACGGTTGTAGAAGTACATCTGCTCCACTTTCTGCGTGCGGAGCGACATGAACACGTTATCCTTGTTGTGGATGAGGAACTTGTCTGCCGGCGACATCACGTCGTAGCCCGTCTCGAAGATGATGTTGCGCTGAGGGAACTCAAACGGCACGTTCTTCTTCTTGTTCAAGCTGTAAGTAATCTCGGTGCCATAGTAGTTCTTCTTCGACTTCGTGCCGTAGGCATAATAGCCTTTCCAGAAGAGATGGTTGTTGAGATTTGCCGTGGTGCGTCCGCTGAGGCGGAAGCGGTAGTTGTCGACAAAGTTGGTTGATATGATGGTGTTCACAGGTCCGACGTCGAACTTCGACTTGGTGCGCATTGAGCCCGTCTCGACATAGTTCTCAAGCAGGGCGCGCAGTCCGAAGATAATCCACTTGAAGTTCTTCGACTGCTCAATGCGGTGGATGAAGGCGTTCATCGACGACTCGCCCTTCGTCAGCTCCACGGCGCGGTACTTGTTCCAGAAAGCCTCATCGCGCACCATGGCGTCAGCCTCGTGCTTGACCTTCGCCTTGCCCTTGAAGAGCTTCTTGGGCAAGTCGTCGAAGGCATAGTCGTCGTAGCGCGTTGTCTTGGTGACGAGCAACTCGCCGAGCATCTTGTTGATTTTCAGCTCGGCGGTGAGGTCGTCGACGGAAAGCACCCACTCGCCGTTCGGCAGCTTGGTGTACTCCTGGGTAATCTTCATGTCCTCGACAAAGTTGACATCGGTGCGCTTCGGCAGCGTGAAGGAGCATTTCTTCACGTGGAGCGTTGAGTCGGCAAGCACGTAAAGCTCGCCGCGGAATCCGAAGTCCTGCTGGTTGTTTGGGATGAACTCAAGATGGTAGCACAGGTCGCGGTCGACATACACCGTGTCCTGTATGTAATAACGGTAGAACGAGATGGCAGTCTCGCCAATAGGCGACACAAACTGATACTGCATCAGTCGCATGTGGTCGTCGTAGATGTCGATATCTGTGAACACCTCCTTGAGCAGCGTGTTGAGAATCTCGCCTGTCTGGAGGAGGTTGTTGACGCCTTCCTGGCGCTGGCCCTTGATGATGTCCTTCTCCTCCTTCGGGTCCTTGCGGTAGATGTGCTGCGTGACGGTCTCGTCGACCGACACAGGAAGGATTAGCTTGCCGTTGTAGGGCGATGTCTCCACCTGGTCCTTCACATACGACTTGTTCTTGTATTTGCCCGTGGTGAGATCCTCGGGCTTGATGTCGTTCAGGGCGAACGAAATCTTCTGATACTTGTTGTACTGATAATAGTCGTTGTTTTCAAGGTGGGTACGCTTCTTGGCGGCAATGACACGCTTCATCAGCTCCACTGCCGGATTATTCTTGCGCGAATAGCGCTCACGCTTCTGCTTGATGACAACCTCGCCGAGGCTGCGGGAGTCCTCCTTGAGCACTATTTTCAAATGCGACGGTGTGTTGGGCCCCACCTTTATCGTCTGCGGCTGAAAGCCCACACTACTGAATGTCAACTCCCAACCGTTGTGGCGCGCAATCGAGAACTTGCCGTCCATGTCGCTCGCCTCGGCAACATGATGTCCCTTGTATATGGCGCTTGCCAATGGGATGGGATAGCCTTCATCGTCATAAATTTCACCTGTAATTTGTTGTGCCTTAACTATGGTTGCCAACAACAATAGCAGCAATGTAATACCAAAAAACCTTTTCACCTGTAAAACAATTTGTTCTTATAGATTTTGTGCAATTATCTAAATCGCCTGCAAAGTTATACATAATAAATGGAAAAAGACAAGAAAACTTTTTTCATTTAAATATTTTTCTATAATTTTGTATCTATAATGTAGTATACAAGGGCTTTATGATTATTTTTGCAGACAGACAGGACATTACGCGAGTCGGACTAATGTATATAGCCGACCAGATGGACGGCGGACTTGAATACCGCCAAGTGGAAGACAAGACTGCGCTCATCGAGGCTTTGACGGCATGTCCCAACGCTGCGGTTTTCCTTGACTACACCATTTTCGACATTGGCGACGTGGCGGAGCTGCAGATCATAGCGCAACGCTTCCACGACTCCACATGGATTCTTTTCAGCGACGAACTGAGCTACGACTTCATCAGCCAGACTGTGGCTGTAAACCGACAGTTCGGCATCGTGTTGAAGGACTCACCACTGCACGAGATACGCGAGGCGCTACAATATGCGGCGCGTGGCAAGCGGTATATCTGCCAGCACATAGCAGAGATGCTGCTCAACCCACCAGCAAGAGAGGAACAGCCTGCCGCCATTGCCAACCTGACAAAGACAGAAACCGAAATTCTGAAGCTCATTGCCCTTGGACTCACAACCAAGGAAATTGCCGAACGGCGCTTTTCGTCGTTCCACACCGTAAACACTCACAGGAAGAACATCTTCCGCAAACTTGGCGTCAACAACGCTCATGAGGCTACAAAGTTGGCATTGCGCGCCGGACTGGTGGACAGCGCGGAATACTATATATAAACAACAAAACAACACCACTAAACAACAAAACAACACCACGGCAATAACTAAAATAAATAAAAATGAAGAGATTTTTAACCGTGATGGCTTTCCTGGTCATCATCATAACTGCTGCCAACGCACAGGCGGCACTGAAGAGAGTATACAACGAGTCGATAGACCCAATGGAGCAAATCGACAAGGCACTGACAAAGGCGAAGACCGAAAAGAAATTCGTTGTTTGTCAGGTGGGCGGCAACTGGTGTCCATGGTGCCTGCGGTTTGCCGACTTCGTGGAGAAGGACTCGGCTGTGAACAAGGTAGTCAACGACAACTTCGAGCTTATCCACGTCAACTACAACCCACGCAAGAGCGCTGGTGACGCTTCGGCAAACAAGGCGGCAAAACTGATGCAGCGACTTGGCAACCCTGCCCGCTTCGGTTTCCCGGTGTTCGTGGTGCTCGACGAGAACGGCAGTGTGCTGCATATCCAAGACTCCAGTTTCCTTGAAGAGGACAAGGGCTACAGCGAGAAAAAGGTGCTGCGCTTCTTCAACAACTGGACTCCTAAAGCGGTGAACAACAGTAAATAACAGAGTATGCCGGGCGGTCTCACGCCCAATACAACGAGAAAAAACACTTAACAAAATATCTTATGAACAGAAGCCAATCATTCATGCAACGCATATTCATTGCGCTCGTATGTATCGTCTGCTGCACGCTTCATGTCGTGGCGGACGATACGACTATTGCGGTCGACACATGGAAATTCCAAGATCCAAAGTCAGATACACCTTTCGGTGGCGGCGACGGCAGCGAGGCAAATCCCTACCTCATACAAAACGCGCAGCAACTGGCCAATCTTTCCTATAAAGTCAAATGGGGCAACAGCTACAAGGGAAAGTATTTCAAGCTGACGAGAGACATCAGGCTCAACAACATCGAGTTTGACAGCGACCACAACGTCAATACCAAGAACTTGAACGACCTGGAGGAATGGATTCCGATTGGCGACCACTACTCATGGTGGGATGACAACAGCTTCGAAGGCAACTTCAACGGCGACGGCCACACCATATACGGACTGGCATTCAATATCGACAGAAATGTCTATATATACCAGTATGGTCTGTTTGGCGCCATAAAGAATGCATCAATCACAAATCTGAACATTAAAGACAGTTACCTTGGCTACTATTGGGACACAGAATCACACAACGCAGGATTCTTCGTGGGCTATCTTTCGTCATCAATGCTGGTCAACTGCAACGCGGAGAACTGCCATATCCAAATGATAAAGCCTCCTTACAGCAAGGTTTACGATGAGTTTGGCGTTGGTGGCTTGGTGGGACAAGGCAGCGGCAAGGGCAAGGTATTGGACCACTGCTCGTTTAAGGGTACCATACGATACACTTTATACCGCAGCGAAAAGATTGCCGGACTTATGGGCTTCGGCTCTGCCGACATTAAAGACTGCAACGTTGACTGCACTTTCTATCTTACTAACAATGTAGGCAGCAAGAATCTTTACGTCAACGGAGTATGCTATGAGGCAGAAAGCATCAACAATGTAGCGTGCAACGCTGACTTCGTCTTTGACTGTAAAAACGACGACCATTCCAGCGACCTGCAGGTCTACAGTATATGCAACAAGGCGAAAAGCATAACATCAACGATATATACTGGCAGCACTAAGTTCGTTAGCACAGATGGATACAAGAGCATCACGATTGGCAATGTGGGAACAGCCGACAACATTGCCAAGTGCGCATTCTATAATAATGTGATGCAAACTGAACCTGTCGGCATGGCACTCGAAATGAAATACTATCCACTGTGCACCAAAAAGGCGACATCAGTGAGCGACGTGGTGCTGCTCGACGGCATCGACAACATCTCGGCAGACGATGCCAAGGTCATCAAGAAGCAAGACATACCAAACAGCGGCGACGCCTCAGGACTCTACTGCAAGTCGATAGCCGACCTTAAAGACAACAGCGCCTTCATCCAAACGCTTAACCATTCGGAATATGCGTGGGGAAAGAACCCCGATGTCAACAGCAAGTACTACAAGTGGCCGTGGCTGGCGAGCCTTGGCGCCGACATGACCGATGTTAACTACGCCCTCAAAGGAAGCGGCACCGATACCGACCCATATATCATCGGCTCGGAAGCCGACTGGCGCTACTTCAGCGACAATGCCAAAGAAGAAAGCAACTACACCCAAAACAAATACTTCAAGCTCAACAGCGACATCGACATGAGCAGCAGCGATGCCGTGAAGACTGTAGCCCATTTCAACGGCACTTTCGACGGCAACGGACACATCATCAGCGGAGCCACAATCAATGGCAGCGGACTGTTCGGCGTTGTAAACGGAACGGTGAAGAACATGGCTATGCTCGGAGCCACAATCAATGCCACCGACGTTTGGTCAGCACCACTCGTAAGCAGCCTGAAATCTGGCTCAATCACCGACTGCTATGTGGGCGGCGACATAAAGGTTAACAGTTCTCTCGATAAAGCATACATTGGCGGTCTGTGCGGAATTTGCTATTCGAATTGCAACATCACAAACAGCTACTTCAAGGGCAACATCACAACAGCAAGCCTGTCGTCGGAGAACATCGGAGGTATCTGCGGTTTGCTACACGGAACTGTTAACCACAGCTACGCATCATTCTCAGTGTCGACAAAAAGCACCAACAAGACCATTGGCGCAATATACGGCACAAGCACTAACGAAAACCCGACACTCACCGACTGCCACTACGTGTGCGATGATAATGGCGTAGCAGAGCAAGGCACGAAGCACAGCAGCGACAAGGACTTGCTCAACTCCTATACCTACGATGAACATTGGGCAAAGGGTGCCTACCGCCCAGTGCTTAAAAATGCGTGCCACTATAATGTGACAGCAGCCGACGGATCCGACACCAAAGCCTACTACGACGCCATCCCCGTGACGGACACCAAGAACTCCACCAACGACATCTATCACCTTGATGCCGACGGACGCATGGATGACAAGTTGATGTGGGCACTGCCGAATGTGGCAATCTACAACTCCGAGGACAACTCGGAATACATCCTCAACTGCAAGCTCGACCCCTCAAAACCGTTCAACTACAACGCCAAGACAGGCAGGGAGGTGGATGCAGTGAACGTGAACATGCACTATCCGCTCAGCTTAAAGAGCAACAAGAACTACTATATGCTCTGTCTGCCCGGCACCGTGAACCGCGACATTTTGCCGGATGGCGGAAAGTTGCTCATCGGAGGAAAGATACTCACCGACTCAGACAACAAAAAATACATCAACTTCGTGGATGCCGACTCCGTTGCGGCTGGTGTGCCGTTTGTGGCATACATACCAGATGACTACACAAAAGACCACAACGCGCTTGACTTCGTGATGCGCTCGCGCATGGCAACAAGCCCATTGAAGAAGTTCAGCTACGGCGACACAACAAGAGAGTTCGGCCTAACCGGAACATTCACCGGCACCGAGATTGAAGGTGTACGCAATGATGTGGGCGGAATAGTCTTTAAAAACAACGGAACATCAACCGTGGCGCCATTCTCGTCTTATCTTGAGAGCGATGAGTCTGTGGAGCTTCGCGACCACCTGCTGCTTATGGAGAACGGCAGCGACGTTGACAACCTGCTCAATGACTACAACGGCCAGGAAAGCAACGTTGTGCTGATACGCACATTGAACGAAAACAAATGGAACACTATCTGCCTGCCGTTCGACATGACAGCCGATGATGTGAAAAACTATTTCGCCGATGCAAAGGTAGATGAACTTACCAGCGTCACTGCTTCCGACAACGGCGGGTGCACACTCACGTTCTCTGCCGTAACCGATGGCATGAAGGCAGGACATTGTTACCTCATCAAGCCAAGCCAATATCAGAGTGCCTATCACACCTTGCCTAACCGCACGATAAACAGCAGCCTCGCTACCCCTGAGGACAACAACGTGACTATCGACGACGAACGCGCCAGCATCAAGTTCTGCGGCACATTCCAGCGCACAATACTTGGCCATGACAAGAGCGAGGAATACTTCATCCAGGGCGACAAGATATATCACGTTGCCAACGGACAGGAGGTATTGATGGCAGGTTTCCGCTGCTACTTCACCTTGTCGGCATCACCTGCGACAGCTGCCAATGTGTTCTCGAATGCACACATGGTGCACTCCGACGGCACTGCCACCAGCATCCGCCTCGCTGAGGTTGGCACCACAGCCAACGGCGAGCGTATATACGACCTGCAGGGCATTGAGCAGAATGTCGACAGAATGCAGCGTGGTGTGTACATCAAGAACGGCCGAAAATTCATCAGCAAGTAAACCTTACTGATTTTTCACGCAACAGGAACGGCTTTTCTGCTTTCCACATAAAGGATTGCAGAAAAGCCGTTCCTTTTTTCACAAAGAAAATGTAACTTTGCAGTAGCGAATATAAATTAACAGCAAAACTTAATCAAAAAGCATGAAATATCTCGACCCCAAAGCCGACCTCACATTCAAGAAGATTTTCGGCGAACATAAAGATTTGCTCATCAGCCTGCTCAACGCATTGCTTCCACTACGGGACGATGAACAGATTGAGAGCGTGGAATATCTGTCTCCTGAACTTGTGCCCGACAACTATGTGGGCAAGAACAGCATTGTCGACGTGAGATGTCGCGACGAAAAGAACAGGCAGTTCATCGTCGAGATGCAGATGCTGTGGACAGAAGCTTTCAAACAGCGAGTACTGTTCAACGCATCAAAGGCATTCGTGCGGCAACTCGACAAGAAGCGAAAGTATGAACTGTTACAACCTGTTTATTCACTCAACCTTGTCAACAAGGTATTCATGCCAGAATACCCCGACGAGTTCATCCACAACTTCAACATTGTGCACGATTTGCACAGCGATGAGGTAATAGATGGACTGCACTTCACGTTTGTAGAACTGCCTAAATTCCAGCCCCACTCCATTAAGGAAAAGAAAATGGCTGTGCTGTGGCTGAAGTTTCTCACCGAGATTGACGAAAACACGACACATGTGCCGGCAGAACTGCTCGAAAACCCCGAAACATCCAAAGCCCTGAAAGCAGTTGAGGAATCAGCCATGTCGAAAGACGAACTACTCGCCTACGAGGACTTCTGGGACAAACTCGGTGCAGAACGCCTGCTGTTCATTGACTCCAACAAGATAAGCCATGAGCGTGGACGGGCTGAAGGACGGGCCGAAGGATTGGCTGAAGGACGGGCTGAGGGATTAGCCGAAGGACGAACCGAGGTTGCGAAAAATCTTATTGCCATGGGAATGACTGTGGAGGAAGTAGCCAAAGCAACAGGTTTGGAAACAGAACGAATAAAGCGATTAAAACAGTAAAACATATTCCGATATATTATGATAATATATATAGTCATAGCATTTGCAGCAGCCATAATAATGGTAATTGTCGGCTTTTTCCTTGGCAGCAAAGGCAAAGACGGAAAGAATGACAACGCAGAACTGATTGAAAACTTGCGCTCGCAGATTTCTGAACTTAGCGAGAAGGCAAAAGGCTTGGAGGCAACAATATCCAGCCAGTCGGAACAAATCAAGACGCTCACCTCCGAGCGCGACGTGCAAAAGGCTCACGCCGAGAACTACAGTTCGCTACTTGAGGCGCAAAAGGCAGAGATTACTGCACAGAAAGCTGACTTCGAAAAGCAGCTTCATGAACAAAAGGAAGCGAGTGAGGCGGCTTACGAAAAGCAGATTGCCGAGATTAAGGAAGCACATGAACGCCAACTCGTACAGGCTAAGGACAGCACCGAAAAGCAGATTGAGGCTCTGCGGCAGATGAACCGTGAGCAGGTGGAAAGCCAACTGAAACTTATCCGCGAACAGATGCAGACAACATCGGAGGAGGTGCTGAAACGCCGCCAGGAGGAACTTGGCGAGCGCAACCGCGAGCAGGTGTCGAAAATAATTGACCCGTTGCAGCAGAGCCTGAAGGACATGCAGGAGGCTTTCGACAAGTCGAAGGAGCAGCAGAACGAGGCTCTCACCCGACTCGACGAGACGATAAAGATCAACATGCAGAAGAGTGCCGCACTTGGCGAGACTGCCGACCGACTGACCCGCGCCCTTACTGGCGAGGTGAAGGTGCAGGGCAACTTCGGCGAGCTGAAGCTCAAGCAGCTTCTCGAAGACCTTGAGCTGAAGGAAGGCGAACAGTTCGACACTCAGGAGACGCTGAAGGACAAGGCTGGCAACGCTGCACGAGGCGACGACGGCAAAGGACTCATACCCGACTTCATCCTCCACTTTCCAAACAACCGCCACGTGGTGGTTGATTCGAAGATGTCGCTCACCGACTACGAACGCTACATGAACGCCGCCGACGGAACTCCCGAAAAGACGGAGTACCTGAAGGCACATATCGCCAGTGTGCGTGCCCAGGTGAAGCGTCTTGCCAAAAAGGACTACACAAAGTATCTGCCCAGCGGCTACAACAAGCTCAACTTCGCCATCATGTACGTGCCCATCGAGGGCGCGCTCAACCTCGCCCTGCTCAACGACGACACGCTCTGGCGCGATGCCTACGACCAAGGCGTGATGATTCTCGGCCCACAGACCATGTACATGAACCTGCGCGTGCTTGAGATGATGTGGACACAGGTGCGCCAACTCAAGAACCAGCAGGCGATGATGGATGCCGCCAACACCGTGATAGACCGTGTGCAGGACTTCGGAATGCGCTTCATCGACGTGGAGACAAGCATGAACGACACCATAAAGAAAATCACGAAACTGAAGATTACCACCGCCGACAGCGGCGCAAGCATCATCACGGCAGCAAAGAAACTGCTCAAGGCTGGTGCCCAGGAAAACAAGAAGAAGAAGTCGCTCGACGAACTCGACAGCTCGACATTCATCGAAACAGACACAACGCCAATGCTGACTGACAAATAATCGAAAAAAACAAAAGAGAGGGTATGCCGAAACACAATATTGCAACTTTATTCAAAATTCAAGTTTCGACACACTCTCTCTTTTTTATAATCATAGTTTCAGTAATCAAACTAACCTAAAGCAATTTGCTTACTTCTCCAATAAGTTAGTCCGGGTCTGGATTTTCCAAATTGCTGGAATCACCACCATAATCGAGGTCTACTTCTCCCTGCGCCTTAAATGTAGGGCTGTTTGCGCAAATCTCAATACTCTCCATTTCTATAATTGCCATTTCAGGCTTAACATAAATCTTCTTCATAAATATCATTATTTTTGATTGTTTTTTTTCTATTATAATTCCTCATTGGCAATGCTTACTTAACATATTTGCGTCCACCCTTTATGTAGACACCGCGCTGCTGGCTATTGGCAGTCTGCTCAATGCCCTGCAGGTCGTAAACGCGGTTGCCGTCGGCTGTAGAGCCAACCTCAACAAGGCGCAAAGAAGTGATTGTGCCGTCATCGTGGCGCAAACATGCTTTCTGAAGCGCGCCTTTCACAGAAGTGGTGAGATAGCAACGAAAACCGTTCATCTTCACCTGAGCGCCACTGCCAACATGATATATCTTGTTGTCCTGGATGAAGTAGCTGCTGCCCGTGTTGTCGTCGGAAAGCATGACACGCTCAAACGAGCCTGCAAAATTAACGTCAACAGAACCTAAGTTTGCATCCACATAACCCTTTACTGTTGGGTTGAGCTGGCTTGATATTGAGCGGTTGTCGAAGGTGCTCACCTGTATGTTGTCAAGTGTAGGCTTGACAAGGTAGCTCTTGCCTGCCTCTATCTCGTCGGCTGCCTTGAACTTGAGCGTGCACAAATCGCCATCGACCGCGACATCCTCAAGAGCCTCAACCTTTGTGTCTGCGCCGAAAGCCTTTTCAATCTCTGCCTTGTTCATATCAAACGGCACACACAGCGTGTTCCACGCATCCTTCTTCATCGAGCGGTAGAGCTTCACGTTGGTTTTATGCCCACTGTTGGCATCAATCACCTTGCTGATGTCATTGCCAGCCTCGTTGAGAAGGATGTAGTCGTAGATATTGACATTGGCGTCAGTGCTGATGTAGGCATGGAACGGAGCAATCTGCTGTTCTGTATCTGAGTAGACGAACTGTGGCTTGCCGTCGACAACGTCTATAGTGGCGCAACCCTTGTCTATTGTCTTTGCCTTGAATGTGCCGGTCAGGTCGGTTGTCTGCGACACCGAGCCGGACTTAACCGTGCTTACAGGCTCGTATGCTATACGGCTGCGCATGATGAAGTTGATGTCGCCGTTCACCTCTTCAGGAACATACAGCACGAAAGGCACGCCGCCATTAACCGTCTCGCAGTTGACGAGATTCATCGACTTGACACCGTCTTCCGATTCCACCTGTCCACCAATCATAAGTTTGCAACCGTCGGGCAGGTCTCTGCGTTGTACTGTGCCCGGCAGACAAAGCATGTAGTAAGACTTGCCAGCCTCGCGCTTGAGTGTGTAGCGCATGTTGGCATTTGTGTACCTGGCAGTCTTGTCTGGAGTGTATACAAGGTCCTTTGACGGGTTAAGGTTGCAGTTGAGGATGAGTTCGTAGTTGCTTGAGCCACCAACAAGCACTGCCACGTTGGGCAGCTGCCACAGCAACATGTCGCTCTGATAACCCTTGCCGTCTTCCGGCACATAGTTGTATATTATGTTGTCGTCAACAGGTCTCGGTGAGGCATCAAGGTAGTAAGTTTCGGTGTTGCCATCGTTTGTTCTTGTCACCTTATATGTCTTTACGTCCTTAAGCAAAGGACGGCGCGCTCCACGCTGCCAGCCTTCAACGCTTCCAAACTTATCCTGCAAGGCTTCCTCTGAGTCAAGCCGCTGGTCTTTGTGGTAGCTGTCTTTCACAATGTCGGCGTAGGTGCTAACGAACCACACGTTGTTGCGTGCCACTGATCCTGATTTGTCTGTATCATACAAGCCAAACACTTTTGGGTCTGTCATTGTGCCAGCCACACTGAACGATGCATAGCAGTTGCTGATTGTTCCATTCAGGCTTCTTACAATACCAGCAAGCACGTGCTCATTTTTGTTGGATGCCTCGCAAGACAACACGCCGTCGAAGTAGCAATCCTTAATGGTTCCGGCAAGCACACTGTTGCATAATCCGCTAAGTTCATATGTCTGCTTGTCGTAATCGACAGCCTCAGGCACTCTTATCACACCGCCGACATAGCAGTTCTGTATGATGCCTTCCTTCTTTTCTGTGCCATTCACTTCGCCCACAAATCGGGCTATCGGGGCGATTTTTGTTTCGCGTTCTTGCTCGTCGTCAAGCTCCGCGCCAATGATTGCGAGGTTCTTCACGGTGCCGTTCATGTGGTTGAACAGGCTGCCAAGCTTTGTCTTGAGACCTATGATGGCATGGCCGTTGCCATTGAATGTTCCCTCGAAAGGATGTTCCTCACTTCCAATTCCATCGATAAACTCGTTGCTGTAGGTCATGTTGATGTCGGCATCGAGATTAAACACTCTGCCCTTGGTTGTGGTTGTCCCATTGTTTACACTCTCGACAAAGTCCTTGAGCTGCTCCAATGAGCTTATGGTTACCACAGGTGCAGGCTGCTGCCTAACACCTCCTACAGCCAACGGCATCAGCGTGCCGTCATATTCGCCGTCATCCTTGCGCAATCCCCAAACATCGCTTATTCCTTTGAAGTTCGCGAGGTCTTGCTGGGCATGCTCCTTGGCATCGCTTATGTTGTCATAGTAAGCATAGCTCGTAAAGCTTGTTTTATTACTGTTGTCTGTGTATGTAACGTAACCATTATCTGTATAAGTGTCCGAAATCAGCACATTTTTGCCACTGAGGTCTATATGGTCTTTCTCGTCTTTGTAATAATAACTTTCGCCCATGTTATGCACCTCTACATTTGCCTTGTTGAGGGTATTGTTGGTTATGGAGCACTTGGTATAGAAAGCACAGTCGTTTACAACACCCGACGGTCCATACAAAAGAACCTTTGCGGGATTATTCTCTATATTAACTGAAATATTGCCGTAGAAGGCACACTCCTTATAGGAAAGAATCTCATCACAGAAATGGTTTATAACCACTTCGTTAGACTTGTTTTTATTGATGTCATTATAAGACATAACCATGTCAACCTTGCATTTCTCAAGGTTGAGATGGTCAGCTCTTAACGACGAACCAATGCCATTGATGGAAGCCTCTGTTCTGGAATAATTGATGTTTTTCAACTCAATATTGCCTGAAGAGCTGCAATTTTTTACGTTTTCATTATTGCAGCTGAGAAGTCCAGCAATGCCACCCAAGAATACATAGTCCTTACGCGGATTGGAAATTTTTATACTGCCAGAGAACGAACATGAGGAGATAGTTCCACCGCAGTAATAACCCACAAGACCTCCAGCAAAAATTCTGTTGCTGCCTATTCCGTTGTATTTGTCATTGCCATTCAGGTTAATCTTGCTGTTCTCCACATGACAATTGAGCATTGTAGTGCCTTCGGCCTCACCTGCAATAAAACCAACATAGCTGTTGGCAACACGCTCAATGTAGCTGTCCTTGATGGTGAGGTTGGTTATTTGCGCATTATAAGCATGTGCAAACAAGCCTGGATCTTTCTCATTGCAGTCGGCATTGATATACAATCCGGAGATGCTGTGTCCGTTACCGTCGAACGTGCCTTCAAAATCGTAGTCCCAAATTCTGCCCGTAGAGCCGATAGGCTGCCACACGTTGTAATTGCCCGACTTAAAATAGCCAGATTGGTCAAACATGTAGTCGTTGAGGGCAATGTTGTCAATGAGTCTGAAGCACTGGCCCTTGAAACTCTTGCCGTCGTTGCGAACCAAGTAGGCAAGGTCGGCAAGATCCTGCGCCGTGCAGATGAGATAAGGTCTGTTATAGGAACCGTCACCTCCACTGAACTTACCTCCCGAGACATTCTTGTACTCCCACTGGTCAGCGCCATAAGTAGGCAACGCACAGAAGGAACAGACAATGACCGCCAATACGGTCATCATAAGCATGGAAATCTTCTTCATAAATAATTTGTATTGTACTTTTTTCTCTTGCTGTAATAAGACTTTGCAAAGTTACACAAAATATTGATTATTGATATATACCTATATCTAAAAAAACGCTTTGCAATTTCTATTTGTTTACCGTAGCGGAGGCCGGAGACCTCCGCCACGGATTGAATCATTATAAAAAAAGCAATCCCCGACAATCGTGGAAACCAAATTCCGCGACTGTCGGGGATTTTTTTGTTTATGGAGTTGATATAACCTTATTTGTACTCACCCCAAGCCTTGATGTCGATGTCCTCAAGCTTCGTTGTGCAGAATGCGTAAATGAACGCGCTTGCGAGACGGGCGTTGGTGATAAGCGGCACGTTGAGGTCGATGGCGGCACGGCGAATCTTGTAGCCGTTGGTAAGCTCTGAGCTTGTGAGGTTCTTCGGGATGTTGACAACCATGTCGATGGTGTGGTTGTGCAGCAGGTCAAGAGCCTTAGGCTCGTCGCCTTCCTCCGACGGCCAGAGCACGTGGGTGTTCTCGATGCCGTTCTCGGTGAGATACTTGCTTGTTCCGCCAGTGGCGAATAGCTTGTAGCCGTTGTCGATGAGCATCTTTGCAGCGTCGAGCATGGCAGCCTTCTGCTTTGCGCCACCTGTTGAGAGGAGGATGTTCTTCTCCGGGATGCGTTGGCCAACAGAGAGCATACTCTTGAGCAGGGCTGTGTTGGTGTCGTCGCCCAAGCAGCCTACCTCACCCGTAGAGCTCATGTCAACGCCGAGCACTGGGTCGGCCTTCTGCAGACGGTTGAAAGAGAACTGCGAAGCCTTGATGCCCACGTAGTCGAGGTCGAAAAGGTTCTTGCTCGGTTTCTCAACAGGCAAGCCCAGCATCACGCGTGTTGCAAGCTCGATGAGGTTTATCTTCAGTACCTTGCTCACGAACGGGAACGAACGCGAAGCGCGGAGGTTGCACTCGATGACGAGGATGTCGTTGTCGCGTGCCATGAACTGGATGTTGAACGGACCGTTGATGTGGAGTTCCTTGGCAATCTGACGGCCTACGCGCTTCACGCGGCGCACGGTCTCGACATAAAGTTTCTGCGGCGGGAACTGTATTGTGGCGTCGCCAGAGTGAACACCGGCAAACTCGATGTGCTCCGAAATGGCGTAGGCTATTACCTCGCCGTTCTTTGCCACGGCATCCATCTCGATTTCCTTGGCGTGCTCGATGAACTTGCTCACAACGACAGGGTGGTCCTCGCTAACGTTGGCAGCCAACTGGAGGAATCTGCGCAGCTCGTCCTCATTTGAGCATACGTTCATGGCAGCACCCGAGAGCACGTAAGACGGACGCACAAGCACCGGGAAGCCGACGCGGTCGATAAACTTGTCGATGTCCTCCATGCTTGTCAGCGCGCTCCACTCCGGCTGGTTGATGCCGTTGTTGGTGAGCATCTGTGAGAACTTGGCGCGGTCCTCGGCGTTGTCGATGTCCTGCGCCTTGGTGCCGAGGATTGGCACATGCTGCTCGTCGAGGAGCATGGCGAGGTTGTTTGGTATCTGACCGCCGGTAGACACGATAACGCCGTAAGGTGTCTCAAGGTCGATGATGTCCATCACGCGCTCGAAAGTAAGCTCGTCGAAGTAGAGACGGTCGCACATGTCGTAGTCGGTCGACACGGTCTCTGGGTTATAGTTGATCATAACCGAGCGGTAGCCCTCCTTGCGGATGGTGTTCAGAGCCTGAACGCCACACCAGTCGAACTCTACTGACGAGCCGATGCGGTAGGCACCAGAGCCGAGCACCACGATAGAGCGGTGGTCGTTCTCGTAGGTGATGTCGCTCTTCACTCCGGCGTATGTCACGTAGAGGTAGTTGGTCTGTGCAGGATACTCGGCAGCGAGTGTATCTATCTGCTTCACAACAGGCAGGATACCGTAGTTCTTGCGGCGTGAGCGAACCACGAGCGAAGCCTTGCGCATAGAGTGGAGTTCTTCCTCAAGACCCACGGCGCGTGCGATCTGGAAGTCGGTGAAGCCGTAAACCTTTGCTGTGCGGAGGAGTTCCTTGTCGAGAGTGTTGATGTTGCACTTCTTCATCTCCTCGTCGATGTCGATGATGTGCTTCAGTTTCTCAAGGAACCACTTGTCTATCTTTGTAAGTTCGTGTATCTGGTCGACGGTGTAGCCCTTGTGCATTGCCTTTGAGATGACAAACACACGCTTGTCGGTAGGCTCGCGCAGAGCGGCGTCGATGTCCTCAATCTCAAGCTCCTTGTTCTCCACAAATCCGTGCATGCCCTGACCTATCATGCGCAGACCCTTCTGGATGGCCTCCTCGAAGTTGCGGCCGATAGCCATAACCTCGCCTACAGACTTCATTGAAGAGCCAAGCTCCTTGTCAACGCCACGGAACTTCGAGAGGTCCCAGCGCGGAATCTTGCAGACAACATAGTCGAGTGCCGGCTCGAAGAAAGCCGATGTGGTCTTGGTCACGGAGTTCTTCAGTTCGAACAAGCCGTAGCCCATGCCGAGCTTGGCGGCAACGAAAGCCAAAGGATAGCCAGTGGCCTTTGACGCGAGGGCAGACGAACGGCTCAGACGGGCGTTCACCTCGATAACGCGGTAGTCCTCCGACTGCGGGTCGAAGGCATACTGCACGTTGCACTCGCCCACGATGCCGATGTGGCGGATAATCTTGATGGCGAGGGCGCGGAGCTTGTGATACTCCGAGTTGGTGAGTGTCTGCGACGGTGCGATGACGATTGACTCGCCTGTGTGGATGCCCAGAGGGTCGAAGTTCTCCATGTTGCAGACTGTGATGCAGTTGTCGTAGCGGTCGCGCACAACCTCATACTCAATCTCCTTCCAGCCCTTCAAGCTCTTCTCAACCAACACCTGCGGAGAGAAAGAGAATGCCTTCTCGGCGAGTTTGTTAAGCTCCTCCTCGTTGTCGGCGAAGCCAGAACCGAGTCCGCCGAGTGCGTATGCGGCACGGATGATTACCGGGTAGCCGAGGTCTGACGCAGCCTTGCGTGCCTGCTCGATGTTCTCGCAAGCCTCGCTCTTGATGGTCTTCACGCCAATCTCGTCGAGCTTCTCGACGAAGAGCTCGCGGTCCTCGGTGTCCATGATAGCCTGCACGGGAGTACCGAGCACCTTAACGTTATATTTCTCGAGTATGCCCTTGCGGTAAAGCTCAACGCCACAGTTCAATGCGGTCTGACCGCCAAATGAGAGCAGGATGCCGTCGGGACGCTCCTTCTTGATGACCTCCTCAACGAAGTAAGGCTGAACGGGAAGGAAATAAATCTGGTCTGCCACGCCCTCTGATGTCTGCACGGTGGCGATGTTAGGGTTGATGAGCACCGTCTTCACGCCTTCCTCGCGCAGTGCCTTCAGCGCCTGTGAGCCGGAATAGTCGAACTCGCCCGCTTCGCCAATCTTCAAGGCACCCGAACCGAGCAACAATACTTTCTTTATATTTTCGTCTTTCATTCTTTTCTTAATGTTTAGTGATTAATGTTCAATGCTTAATGCTTGACACGACATTCACTAATGCCAAGCATAACCAAGCATTGCATACCACTCCCCTCCCTAAGGGGAGGGGTTGGGGGTGGGGCTTTTACTTCTTCAGTTCCTCCACAAACTTGTCGAACATAAACTCCGTGTCAACCGGACCCGAGCATGCCTCTGGGTGGAACTGGCTTGAGAACCAAGGCTTCGACTTGTGGCGTATGCCCTCGTTTGAGCCGTCGTTCATGTTGACGAACAGCTCCTCCCAGTCGGCACCGAGAGTCTTGGCGTCAACGGCATAGCCGTGGTTCTGCGATGTAACGAAGCACTTGTCGGTGCCAACCATGCGCACTGGCTGGTTGTGTGAGCGGTGACCGTACTTCAGTTTGTAGATGTGTGCTCCGGCTGCCTTGGCGAGCAGCTGGTTGCCCATGCAGATACCGCATATTGGCTTGTCCGAACGGCTCATCTGCTTCTGGATAATCTTCACGGCATCGCCGCACATGTCAGGGTCGCCAGGACCGTTGGCAAGGAAGAGTCCGTCGAACTCCATGTCGGTGTAGTCGTAGTTCCAAGGCACACGGATGACCTCGCAGCCGCGCTTGATAAGGCAGCGGATGATGTTGGCCTTCACGCCACAGTCGACGAGCACCACTTTTTTGTCTGCTCCTTCATTATAGCGTATAATCTCCTTGCAGCTCACCTTGTCAACAAAGTTAACTCCAGCATATTCGGCGGTAGGCACGTTCTCCGGCTCGTCGTCGAAGAGAATCTTGCCCATCATGACGCCATGCTCGCGCAGCACCTTCGTCAACTCACGTGTGTCGATGCCGGTGATGCCAGGCACCTTCTCGCGCTTGAGCCAGTCGGCAAGGCTCTCCACGGCGTTCCAGTGGCTGTACTGCTCGCTGTAGTCGGCTACGATGATTGCCGAAGCGTAGATTTTGTCACTCTCCATGAACGTGGGCAGTCCGTTCTCCTCGATGGTGAACGGCGGCACGCCATAGTTTCCTACAAGCGGATAGGTCAGCGTCATGAGCTGTCCGGCGTATGAAGGGTCGGTGAGCGACTCAGGATAGCCCATCATCGCTGTGTTGAAAACGACCTCTCCTGCTACTGGTGCCTCATAACCGAATGACTTACCATGGAACTTGGTTCCGTCTTCCAATACTAAAGTTACATTTCTCATACTTGTGTTATATCTTCTCGAATTTTTTTGATTCTGGTTGTTGTCTTTTTCCGTGGCGGCTTCTTTCCGTGGCGGATGTCTCCAGCCTCCGCTGTCGCCACCTAATCGCGCAAGGACGCCCTGAAAGTGCAAAAGTCTAACTGTGTCTTAATACTTTTACCCTTTCAGGGCGCGGTCTTAACTGGGAGAGGAGGCGTCTCGCCTCCGATGTTAATTGAATTTAACCTCAATTCGTTTTGTGGGTCTGTCGGGGGCGGGACGCCCCCTCTCCCAGTTACATGAGTTTCTCCATATAGTTGACGAATGCCTGGTTGCAGAGCTTCGTGCCACCCGGTGTCGGGTACTTGCCTGTGAAGTACCAGTCGCCCTTGTGGTCGGGTATAGCCTCGTGCAGTCCGTCGATTGACTGGTATACCAGTTCAACCGGTGTCTCCAGTCCCTCCGGACGCAGCATCTCGACAATCTTCTCGTTTATCTCGTCTATCGTGAACGGCTTGTAGACGTCGCGCACACAGTTGCGCATTGTCTCCTTCGGCTTGAGCAGCTCAAGCTTGCACGACTCGTAGACACGCTTCAGCAAATCCTGCATACCGCGTTCCTTTATCAGTTCCATCACGGCGCGGAACACGCAGAACTCCTCCAGGCGGGGCATGTCGATGCCGTAGTAGTCGGGATAGCGTATCTGCGGAGCCGACGACACGATTACGATTTTCTTCGGGTGCAGGCGGTCGAGTATTCTGAGGATGCTCTCCTTCAGTGTCGTGCCGCGCACGATGGAGTCGTCAATCACCACGAGGTTGTCCACGTTAGGCTCGATGCAGCCGTAGGTTATGTCGTACACATGCGAGGCAAGGTCGTTGCGCGAGTTGCCCTCGGTGATGAACGTGCGGAGCTTGATGTCCTTTATGGCCACCTTCTCAGAGCGCACGTAGGTGTCAAGTATTGAGTGCAGTTCCTCTGGCGTTGGCTTGTGGTCGAGCTGCTGTATTTTCTTCACCTTCAGCTCGTTTGAGTATTTCTTGAATCCTGAGAGCAGACCGTAGTATGCCACCTCAGCCGTGTTCGGGATGAATGAGAACACCGTGTGGTCCACATCGCCCTCTACAGCCTTGAGCACCTGCGGCACGAGCAGTTCGCCGAGACGCTTGCGCTCGCGGTAGATGTCGCGGTCGGAGCCACGGCTGAAGTAGATGCGCTCAAACGAGCAGGCGGAATCGCCTCGCTGCTTCAGTATCTGCTCCATGCGCACGTCACCGTCGCGGTTGACGAGCAGAGCCTGCCCCGGCTGAAGCTCCTCGATGTCCTCACATTCGAGGTCGAATGTTGTCTGGAGCACAGGACGCTCTGACGCCACAGCCACGAACTCGTCGTTCCTGTAGTAGAACGCCGGGCGTATGCCCCACGGGTCGCGCATCGAGAACATCTCGCCCGAGCCGGTCAGTCCGCACATCACGTAGCCGCCGTCGAAGTCGGGCATCGACGTGCGCAGGACGTTTGCCATGTCCATGTGCTCATCTATATAATGTGTAAGCTCCATGCCCTCAAGTCCCAGCTTCTTCGCCTCCACGAAGTTGCGCTCAGCCTCGCGGTCGAGGCGGTGGCCCATCAGCTCAAGCAGCGTGTAGCCGTCGCTGTAGATGCGTGGGAACATGCCTCGCGAGAGCATCTTCTGGAATATCTCGTTGATATTGGTCATGTTGAAGTTGCCGCAGATGCAGAGGTTCTTTGCCTGCCAGTTGTTGCGGCGCAGGAAAGGATGCACGTATGACAGTCCTTTCTTTCCTGTCGTGGAGTAGCGCAGGTGACCCATGTACAGCTCGCCGGCAAACGGCAGGTGGTCCTTGGCGAAGTCGGCGTCGGCTATCAGTTCCGGCGACAGCTGTGCGTACTCCTTGTGCACGCGTCCGAAAATCTCGGTTATGGCATCCTTGCCCTCTGCACGCTCACGGAACATGTATTCGTTTCCTGGCTGGCCGTCGAGCTTCACGCACGCCATGCCTGCGCCTTCCTGTCCTCGGTTGTGCTGCTTCTCCATCATGAGATAGAGCTTGTTGAGTCCGAACATCCATGTGCCGTACTTCTGCTGATAGTATTCAAGCGGCTTGAGCAAGCGAATCATCGCCACACCGCACTCATGCTTTAATGGTTCCACGGTTATTATCCTTTCCTGTTATGATTTTTTACTACTATATAGTGTTTTTTTATGAAGACTTACGGATAAAAATTAAGCGTCAGGCACCAAAGCCCAACGCTTTTAAATGCATAATAGCACTAATTTCTGATGATATTCACCAACAATGAAGCCACCGACGTCAAGATGCTCACGAATGAGAACCACAACGTCGTAGACTGACCGATAGCAGAGTTCTTTGCCTTCGTGCTGTTCGGCTCCACATAGATATAGTCGTTCTGCTGTACGTAGTAGTACGGCGAGTTGATGATGTTGGCATCATTGAGGTTGAGGCGGTGAGCCTCTTTCTGTCCGTCGGCGTTCTCGCGGAGGAGAAGCACGTTGTCGCGGCGGCCATAAATGGTCAGGTCGCCTGCCTGGGCAAGGGCCTCAAGCACGCTCATCTTCTCGGTTGACACCGGCACTACTCTCGGTGAAGTCACTTCACCAGCCACCGTCACGCGGTAGCTCGACATGGATACCGTCACAACGGGGGTTTCCGACTTGGCGAGATAAGGCTTCACCTTCTCGCTGATCAATGCCTCACACTGGTCTTTCGTCAGACCCGCCACATGCAGCTTGCCGATTATCGGGAAATCGATGTTTCCGTCGTTGTCAACCAAATACTGGAGCAGCGAACCAGTTGTGCTACCGATGCGGCCATCGGTGCTCAGCGTGCTCTGGATTGAGAGGTTGAACGGCTTTGATGTCTCTGGGTCAGAAGTGACAACGGTGATTGTGAGCAAGTCCTTCGGCATGATGTGGGCATCGTAGAGGCCCTTTGATGCAGCGAGACTTACAGAGTCGATATTCTGGAAATAAGCGACTTGCTTGGCAGCCGAGCAGCCGTTGAGCAACAGCACAATTGTCATTACGACAAGTGGGATAAATAATTTCTTCATAAGATTTGTTGCAACATAATTGTGATTGGTAGTGCAAAAATACTACTTATTTCTGATACTGACAAAGTTTTGATGTATTTATTTCTTCCACGTGCCGCTTTTAACACAAGAGCACCATTTTGGCGGCATCCGCGTCATGTCAAAAAGAAAGAAAAAACCTCATGCTATCGCGCTGTATCACCCATTGGTGCTTTCAAAACGTAGGAAGTGCTTTGAAATTATCACTTTTAGACCCTCTAAAATGAAATATTGTAAATTCTTTGCAGTTAAAAGGGAAAAACTTCGCCAAACAATTCCTGTTATCACAATTTTATATTAATTTTGCCCATGAATAAACCAAAACATAACGATGAACAACGATAATGCCAATGCGCGCCACAACAAAGTGCTGCTAATCTACACAGGCGGCACTATAGGCATGGGGCGCAATCCTCAGACGGGCGCTCTCGAACCGCTCAACTTCGAGCATCTTATTGCCAATCTGCCGGAATTTGCCTATCTACAGACAGAAATAGACACCTACCAGTTCACACCGCCTATCGACTCCTCAGACATGTCGCTCAGACGGTGGGCACAGCTTGTGCGCATTATCGCCGACAACTACGACAACTACGACGGCTTCGTCATACTCCATGGCACCGACACCATGGCTTACACCGCGTCGGCTCTGTCGTTCATGATGGAGAACCTCACTAAACCTGTAATCCTCACCGGCTCGCAGCTGCCTATCGGCCAACTGCGCACCGACGGCAAGGAGAACCTCGTGACGAGCATCGAGCTTGCCTCCACATACGACGAGGACGGACACGCGAAGGTGCCAGAGGTGTGCATCTACTTCAGCGGACGCCTCCTGCGAGGCAACCGAAGCACAAAGGAGAACGCCGACGGATTCAACGCTTTCGACTCGTTCAACTATCCTCACCTGTGCGAGGCGGGGGTCGACTTCCAGTTCAACCCTCATTATATATTAAAGCCCGACTTCTCAAAACCTATGATTCCACATTTCGCCATGGATCCCAACGTGGTGGTGTTCTCCCTGTTCCCGGGCATACAACAGAACATCGTGCGCCACGTGCTTGAGGCGCCAGAGCTGCGCGGCATCGTCATGCGATCATTCGGCAGCGGCAACGCGCCGCAGAAGCCGTGGCTCCGCCAACTGCTCAAGGATGCCACAAAGCGCGGCGTGACCGTGGTGAACATCAGCCAGTGTGTGGCTGGATGCGTGAAGATGGGACGCTATGAGACGAGCTACCAGCTGAAGGATGCCGGCATCGTGAGCGGCTACGACTCAACGGTTGAAAGTGCCGTCACCAAGCTGATGTACCTCCAGGCCCGCTACTCCGACTGCCACACCATACGCTACCTCATGGACAAGAGTCTGTGTGGCGAAATAACAAAATAAACGGAACGGCGGACTCCCGTCCGCCGCAAAGCAAACCGGAACGGCGGACTCCCATCCGCCGCAAAACAAAGCGGAACGGCGGACTCCCGTCCGCCGCAAAGCAAAACGGAACGGCGGACTCCCGTCCGCCGCAAAACAAACCGGAACGGCGGACTCCCATCCGCCGCAAAACAAAGCGGAACGGCGGACTCCCGTCCGCCGCTTTGCTTATTATATAATAATGTATACGCCCCTTTTCCCTTCAACATTGTTTGCAAAAAACAACTTTCTCTTCTCAAAATATCAAACTTTTCTTGTAAATCCTTGTGAAATAATATTTATTTCTTACTTTTGTAGTCGAAAAGATTATTTAAACATTTTAAAGCAAGAAGATTATGAATAATGCACAGCTTACACTTTGGTGGTGGCGTAACTCAAGATTTAACAAGTCGTGAGTCGGTAGCTCCTACGCATTATTTTCAGATACACGGAATAAAGCAAATAGAAGACCTGTCGCTCACGCGGCAGGTCTTTTTTTTATAACATAAAAATATTTTGGCTTATGGAAACAATGAAACAGATACTTGAAAAGGTCATCGCCGGTGAAAAGCTGCAACGCGAGGAGACAAAACAGGTGTTGCTCGGCATCACACGCGACGAATACCCTGCTGAACAGATATCAGCACTGCTCACCGCCCTGCAGATGCGCGGCATCACCGTTGACGAACTGCTCGGACTGCGCGACGGCATCCTTGAGACTGGCGTTCCTGCCCTGCTCGACTGCGACCGCTACATCGACGTGGTGGGAACCGGCGGCGACCGCAAGAACACGTTCAACATTTCCACCACCTCGTGCTTCGTCATTGCCGGAGCTGGCTACAAGGTGGCTAAGCACGGCAACTACTCCGCCACGTCAACATCGGGCGCGTCGAACGTGATTGAGCAACACGGGGTGAAGTTCACCGCCGACACCGACAAGCTCAACCGCTCGCTCCAGGAGTGCGGCATCGTCTACCTCCACGCCCAGCTCTTCGCCAGGGCGATGAAGTTCGTCGGACCGATACGCAAGGCGTTGCAGTTTCCCACATGCTTCAACCTGCTCGGCCCCATCGTCAACCCGTCGCAGCCCAAGTGCCAGCTGCTCGGCGTCGCCACGCTCGACCAGATGAAGCTCTACAGCGAGGTGTTCCGCCGCATCGGCACCGACTATGCCATCGTCCACAGCACCGACGGCTACGACGAGATTTCGCTCACGGGCGACTTCAAGGTGGCAACCAACCACTACGAGCACCTTTTCTCGCCGTCCGACCTCGGCTTCGAGAAGGCCCGCCCCGAAGAGCTCGTCGCCGGAGCCACAGAGCAGGAGGCAGCCAAAATATTCGACGCAGTGCTTGAGAACCGCGCCCTCCCTGCCCAGAAGAACATCGTCATAGCCAACGCCGCCTTCGGCATACAGACCTTCGAGAAGGGCAAGAAGACCATCGAGGAGTGCATCGACATCGCACGCGAATCGATAGAGAGCGGAATGGCGCTGGCCACATTCCGCAAGTTCCGCGAAATTAACAGTTAGGAGGATTGCCCCATGACCGATATACTTGAAGAAATAGTGGCTCGCAAGCGCGTCGACCTCGACCGGCTGAAGACCGTCTACACCGAGCACGACATCCACGTGGAAGTGGAGAAACTCATGGACGACGGCAAGCCCGTGCCGTCGATGCGCAAGGCTCTCATGCAGAGCGCAACGGGCATCATAGCCGAGTTCAAGCGGCGCTCGCCGTCGAAAGGCTGGATAAAGGAGGATGCCGATGCCGCCGTCATACCACTCGGCTACCAGAAGGCGGGCGCCTCGGCACTGAGCATACTCACCGACCTGCCATACTTCGGAGGCAAGGACAAGGACATAAAGACGGCTCGGCTGTCGGGTGTCACGCTGCCGATACTCTACAAGAACTTCATCGTCGACGAGTACCAGCTGTTTGAGGCGCGTCTCGCAGGCGCCTCGGCTGTGCTGCTCATTGCCGCCTGCCTGAAAAAGGACGAGTGCCGCGCGCTGCTCAACATGGCTCACGAGCTTAACCTTGAAGTGCTGCTCGAAATGCACAGCGAGGCTGACACCGAGTATGCCGACCTGCAACCCGACCTCTGCGGCATAAACAACCGCAACCTCGGCACATTCCACACCGACGTGCAGACCTCGTTCCGCCTTGCCGCACGCCTGCCAGAGGATGCCTGCCGAGTGAGCGAGAGCGGACTGAAGGACAACGAGACCCTGCAATCGCTGCGGCTTGCCGGCTACAACGGCTTTCTCATGGGCGAGAGATTCATGAAGGAGGAAAATCCTGCCGAAGCGTTGAAAAAATTTACATCAAAAGAATAAAAAATGCACAACAGACATCTCATAAAGGTTTGCGGCATGCGCCGCCCCGACAACATCAGCGCCGTAGCCCATCTGCCAATCGACATGATGGGGTTCGTGTTCTGCAAGACGAGCAAGCGCTACGTGGCTGGCATGTCGCCGTCGTCCACCGGACTGCTGCCCGACTATGCCGATGACGGATTCGCATCATTCTACGGAGCCGACACCACAAGGCATATCGACAAGGTGGGCGTGTTTGTCGACGACACCGTGCAGAACATCCTCACGCGCGTCGTCAACTTCCATCTCGACGCCGTGCAGCTGCACGGCAACGAGTCGCCGACCTACATCCGCAACCTGCGCGCCACCATAATCCCCGACATCAACCCCAAGCTGAAGGTTTTCAAGGCTATAAGCATCATGTCTGCCGACGACCTGAAGCGCTGCGCACAGTATGAGGGCACGGTCGACATGTTTGTCTTCGACACCAAGTGCGACTGCCACGGCGGCAGCGGCAAGCAGTTCGACTGGGACGTGCTCCACTCCTACGACGGCTCCATACCGTTTCTGCTCAGCGGCGGCATAAGCTACGACGATGCCGAACGCATCAACCGGTTCCAGCACCCGCAGTTTGCCGGCATCGACATCAACTCGCGGTTTGAAACGGCTCCCTGTGTCAAGGATGTGGAGCTTATCAGTCGTTTCATTGAACAACTTCAGTAGGCTTACCCCGACCGTTCAACGTGCTTACCCCGACCGTTCAACGTGCTTACCTCGACCGCTCAACGTGCTTACCTCGACCGAAGTAAGCCGTCGGAAGGACAACAACGGCAGGACAAAAGGAGCCAAACAAGACAACATTTAAACCTCAATTAAACCTCAAACAGATATGAACAGAATAAACAGATTGTTTTCAGAGCGCGGCAACCGCAAGCTGTTGTCGCTATACTTCTGCGCCGGATGCCCAAAGGTTGACATGACCGGCGACATAATACTGACGCTGCAACGCGGCGGCATCGACATGATTGAGGTGGGCATACCCTTCAGCGACCCTCTGGCTGACGGCCCTGTGATACAGAGTGCCGGCACCGTGGCTCTGAAGAACGGCATGACGCTCGAACTGCTCTTCAACCAACTGAAGGCCATAAAGGACGAGGTTTCGATACCGCTCGTGCTCATGGGCTACTTGAACGTAGTGATGCACTACGGCTACGAGCGCTTCTGCCAGCGCTGCGTGGAGTGCGGCGTTTCGGGATTCATCATCCCCGACCTGCCCTTCGATGACTACATGCGCGAGATAAAACCCATTGCCGACCGCTACGACCTGCGCTGCATCATGATGATAACGCCCGAGACATCGGAAGAGCGCATACGCTTCATCGACCAGCACACCGACGGCTTCATCTACATGGTAAGCTCGGCAAGCATCACCGGAGCACAGAAGAGTTTCGACGATGCCAAGCAACAGTATTTCCAGCGCATCAACGCCATGAACCTACACAATCCGCGCATGATAGGCTTCGGCATAAGCAACCACCAGACGCTTGAGGCGGCACAGCGCAACGCGGCGGGAGCCATAATAGGCAGCAAGTTTGTGACGCTGCTAAGGGAAACGGAAAATCCGAAAGAAGCACTTGAAATGCTGACCAAACATTTATTCGTATAAAACACATCCACCAAACATACCCCGATTTGCCCCCAAATCATTGTGCGAATAAAACGCACATCACTCCCCTCCCTCTTCGGGGAGGGGCAAGAGCCGCTACAGCGGCGAGGGGGTGGGGCTTTTAATTTATGACAAAATCCAATCCAACCCCTAACGGCTTCTACGGACGTTTCGGCGGTGCCTACGTCCCCGAGATATTATACAAGTGTGTCACCGACCTGCAGCAGGCCTACCTGCCCATCATCGAGAGCGACGAGTTCAAGCGCGAGTACCGCTCGCTGCTGCGCGACTATGTGGGCCGTCCGTCGCCGCTCTACTTCGCGCGCCGCATGAGCGAGAAGTACGGTTGCCAGCTCTACCTCAAGCGCGAGGACCTCAACCACACCGGTGCCCACAAAATCAACAACACCATCGGACAGATACTCATGGCGAAGCGCATGGGCAAGACGCGCATCATAGCCGAGACGGGCGCCGGACAGCACGGCGTGGCTACCGCCACCGTGTGCGCGCTGATGAACATGAAGTGCGAGATATTCATGGGCAAGACCGACGTGGAGCGGCAGCACACCAACGTGGAGCGTATGCGTATGCTCGGCGCCACGGTGCACCCCGTCACCACGGGCAACATGACTCTGAGCGACGCCTGCTCGGAGGCTATCAGAGACTGGTGCTGCCACCCGCAGAACACCTTCTACATCGTAGGCTCGACAATGGGGCCACACCCCTACCCCGACATCGTGGCGCGTATGCAGAGCGTCATCTCCGAGGAGCTGAAGCCGCAGCTTGAGGAGAAAATTGGACGCGACTATCCCGACTACCTCATCGCCTGCATCGGCGGAGGCAGCAACGCCGCCGGCACCATCTACCACTACATCGACAACCCCGAGGTGAAGATTGTGCTTGCCGAGGCCGCCGGCCACGGCATCGACACCGACTACACCGCCGCCACCATACACTGCGGCTCGGAGGGCATACTCCACGGCGCGCGCACGCTCGTCATGCAGACCCCCGACGGACAGATAAAGGAGGCGTTCACCATATCAGCCGGACTCGACTATCCGGGCGTGGGACCGATGCACGCCAACCTTGCCGAGCAGGGCCGCGTGAAGGTGCTCGCCATAAAGGACGACGAGGCGATACGCGGCGGCTACGAGCTGACACGCATGGAGGGCATCATTCCAGCCATAGAGTCGGCCCACGCCATTGCCGCCCTGCAACACATGAAGTTCAAGAAGGACGACGTGGTGGTGCTCACCGTGTCGGGACGCGGCGACAAGGATGTGGAAACTTATCTCAAGAACAAGGAAATGGCAGGAGAATATGGAAAATTCTAAATACAGCTACGAGGTTGCCAAGCGCACGATGCTTGCCGACCTCTACACCCCAGTATCATTGTACATGCGCCTGCGCTACAAGGGCGTGCAGAGCGCGCTGATGGAATGTTCCGACTATCACGACCGCGCAAGCGCACGCTCGTTCATAGCCGTCCACCCCATAGGCAACATAGCCATAGGCCACGGCGTGGCTACGCTACACATGCCCGACGGCACCACCGAGCGCCATGACATCAGCGACAGCTACACGTGCGACATGGCGATAAACCGCTTCATATCGCAGTTCAACATAACTGGCGACGGCGCAAGCCAATACGGACTGTTCGGCTACACAACGTTCAACGCCGTGCGCTACTTTGAGCACATCAACGTGAAGGACGAGACGCGCGAGGAGAACGATGCGCCCGACATATTATATATAATGTATAGGGACATCGTGGTCTACGACCACTTCAACAGCCAACTGACACTGCTCACCCTCGGCGGCGAGAAGGTACTCAACGACCTGCAGCAGTCAATCAACTCGCCCTCGGAACAGGACTTCGGCTTCCATGCCGTAGGCGAATGTACGTCGCCACTGACCGACGACGAGCACCGCGCCAACATCCGCCGAGGCATACAGCACTGTCTGCGCGGCGACGTGTTCCAGGTGGTGCTATCGCGCCGCTTCATACAGCACTACGAGGGCGACGACTTCAAGCTATACCGCACGCTGCGGAGCATCAACCCAAGCCCCTACCTGTTCTACTTCGACTTCGGAGGGTTCCACATCTTCGGCTCGTCGCCCGAGACCCACTGCCGCATAGAGCGCGGCAAGGCATTCATCGACCCAATAGCCGGCACCACACGGCGCACAGGCGACGAGGACGCCGACCGACGGGCAGCCGAATACCTGCGCGGGGACCCGAAGGAGAACGCCGAGCACGTGATGCTCGTCGACCTGGCACGCAACGACCTCTCGCGCAACTGCCACGGCGTGAATGTTGACTTCTACAAAGACCTGCAATACTACTCCCACGTGGTTCACCTCGTGAGCCGCGTCAGCGGACAACTCGACGAGGGCGCCGACCCCGTGAAGGCGTTCATCGACACCTTCCCTGCCGGAACACTCTCGGGAGCGCCCAAGGTGCGCGCCATGCAGATAATATCCGAACTGGAGCCACACAACCGCGGCGCCTACGGCGGATGCGTGGGCTTCATAGGTCTCAACGGCAACCTCAACCAAGCCATCACCATACGCACATTCGTGAGCCGCGGCGGAGAGCTGTGGTTCCAGGCTGGCGGCGGCATAGTGGCAAAGAGCGACGTGGAATATGAACTACAGGAAGTGAACAACAAACTCGGGGCTTTGCGCAAAGCCATCAAAGAAGCAGAAAAACAATGAAAACAGTAATAATTGACAACTACGACTCCTTCACCTACAACCTGTCACATCTGTTGAAGGAGCTTGGAGCCGAAGTGACAGTAGTGAGAAACGACAAGTTCAAGATGGAAGACCTTGAAGCGTTCGACAAGATAATCCTGAGTCCCGGACCAGGTATACCGTCGGAGGCAGGACTGCTGCTCGACGTGATACACGCGTATGCCGGCAAGAAACCCATACTCGGCGTGTGCCTCGGCCACCAGGCCATAGGCGAGGCGTTCGGCGCAAGGCTCGAAAACCTGAGCGAGGTGTACCACGGCGTGCAGACCGAAGGCACGCAGCTCGGCAACGACTACATTTTCAGAGGGTTGCCCGAGCGCATTGCCATGGGGCGCTACCACAGTTGGGTGGTGGCACGCGATTCGGTGCCTGAATGTCTGGAGGTGACAGCCACATCCGACGACGGCGAGATAATGGCAATGCGCCACCGCACCTACGACATCCACGGCATACAGTTCCACCCCGAAAGCGTGCTCACCCCCGACGGGCGCGTTATTGTTGAGAATTTCCTGAAAGGAGCACGTGAGCCTCAACATTCTTGAAGCCGTTGAGGAAGTCGCGCGCAG
The DNA here is from genome assembly GCA_050875085.1 of Prevotella sp. GTDB lineage: Bacteria > Bacteroidota > Bacteroidia > Bacteroidales > Bacteroidaceae > Prevotella. Next base: position 43,023 of record JBNMLZ010000003.1, read on the forward strand.
ACATGCGCTTCTTTCCGGCGGCCTGCAGCTCGACAAGCTCAAGCCACTCGTCGGCAGTGGCGACAAACAGTCGGCCATGCTCTGCCTTCAGCGTGCCCGGAGCGGCATTGCAGGCAGAGCCTGTCTTGGCTGTGCGGAACACCTTGAGCACCGACGGCTTCACACTGCCCTCCTCCTTGCCGGCAAGCGTTGTCCACGTGCCGGGATAGGGACTTAGACCGCGCACGAAATCATATATTTTCTTCGCCGGGCGGTTCCAGCAAATCTCACACGTCTCCTTGAAAATCTTCGGAGCCGGCTTCAGTTCCTGGCTCTCGTCCTGCGGCTGCGACGGCACATTGCCGTCGGTGGCAATCACCTGGTCGATGGTGTCCTGGCATATTCCGGCACCAAGCTCCATGAGTCCGTCGTAGACATACTCCACGTCGGCATCGTCGGGGATGGGGAACTCACGCTGCATGATTATGCGGCCCGTGTCGATGTCGTGGTCGAGGAAGAAGGTGGTGACACCGGTCTTCGTCTCGCCGTTGATGACAGCCCAGTTGATAGGGGCGGCACCGCGATACTGCGGCAGCAGCGCGGCATGAACGTTGAACGTGCCGAAGCGCGGCATTGCCCACACCACCTCAGGCAACATGCGGAACGCCACGACAGCCTGAAGGTCGGCATTATAGGAGCGCAGCTGCTCCAAGAACTCGGGATCCTTCATCTTCACAGGCTGAAGCACGGGCAGTCCGTGGGCCAAGGCATACTCCTTCACAGCCGACGCGCGAAGCACCGAACCATGACGGCCTACGGGTTTGTCGGGCTGGGTGACGACAGCCACCACGTTATAACCGTTCTCTACAAGACGCTGCAATGAACCCACGGCAAACTCCGGGGTTCCCATAAAAACTATACGTAAATCTTTCTTGTTCATCTTTCTTTTATTTTAGGAGGTGTCGAGCTCCCGCTCGACACACACACAAGCCAAGCGACCGTTTGTTATTGTGTCGAGCAGGAGCTCGACACCTCCCGGTTGTGCAAAGGTAGGAATTTTAAGCCTAACATTTGTTGGTTTTAGCATAAAAATCTGTAACTTTGCGTTCAGTAAAAATAAAAATCAAATAAAGATGACACAGAAGGAAGACATCAAGAATGCTATTGACGCTATGCGCAAGGGCGGAGTGATTCTCTACCCAACCGACACTGTATGGGGAATAGGCTGCGACGCCACCAACGCCGAAGCAGTGGCAAAAGTGTACAAGATAAAACACCGCGACGACTCAAAGGCGCTCATCTGCCTCGCCGACTCCACCGACCGAATACAGCGCTACGTGCGCAACGTGCCCGACGTGGCATGGGACGTGATGGAGCTTGCCGACAAGCCCACGACCGTGATTCTCGACGGTGCCGTGAACCTCGCGCCCAACCTCATCGCCGAGGACGGCAGCATAGGCATGCGCGTGACGAGCGAGGAGTTCTCGAAGGAGCTTTGCTTCCGCTTCCAGAAACCCATCGTCAGCACAAGCGCCAACATCAGCGGCGAGCCTGCCGCACAGAACTACTGCGACATATCGCCCGAACTGCTTGAGGCTGTCGACTACGTGTGCTGGACACGCCGCCAGGAGCACAAGCCACACACACCAAGCAGCATCATAAAGATAGGCAACGACGGCCAGGTGACCATCATCAGGAAATAAAGGGAACAGATGGAACAGACGATTTCCAACACTTCCACACTAAGAGGCATAGAGCTGCGGCTCTTCCAATGGCGCACAAAGCACCTGTCGGACAGGCAGATGACCATCATCCTCGCCTTCTTCATAGGGTTCTTCGCGTCGGTGGCTGCCTACATACTGCACTCCATCATCCACCTGATACAACATCTGCTCACGTCGGGCTTCCATGCCGACTCGTTCAACTGGTGGTATCTGATGTTCCCAGTGATAGGCATTTTCCTCACGTCGCTATTCGTGAAATACGTCGTGAAGGACAACATCTCGCACGGTATCACGCGCATCCTCTACGCCATATCCTCAAAGCAGTCGCGACTGAAGGGTCACAACTGCTGGACCTCCGTCATAGCCTCAGCCATAACCATCGGCTTCGGCGGTTCGGTGGGTGCCGAGGCTCCTATCGTGCTCACTGGCTCAGCCATAGGCTCCAACCTCGGACAGCTGTTCCGCATGGACAACAAGACGCTCATGCTGCTCGTGGGCTGCGGTGCCGCCGCAGCCATTGCCGGCATCTTCAAGGCGCCGATAGCCGGACTGGTGTTCACGCTCGAAGTGCTGATGGTGGACCTGAGCATGGCATCGCTGCTGCCAATACTGACGGCAGCCGTCACCGCCACATGCTTCACCTACGTGTTCATGGGCAGCGACTCGCTGTTCAACTTCCACCTCGACGGCGCATGGATTGTGGAGCGCGTGCCGGCAAGCATCATCCTGGGCGTGGTGTGCGGACTGGTGAGCCTGTACTTCATCCGCTCGATGTCGGCATGTGAGGGCGTGTTCGCCAAACTCAAGCAGCACCGCTACGCAAAGCTCGCGCTGGGCGGAGCGATTCTAAGCTCACTGATATTCCTCTTCCCCGTGCTCTACGGCGAAGGCTACTCAGCCATCAACATACTGCTCAACGGCATGAGCGAGGCCGACTGGAACGAGGTGCTGCGCAACTCGCTGTTCTACGGCCACGGCAACCTGCTCATACTCTACATAGCCTTGGTGATACTCACCAAGACATTTGCCACGGCAGCCACAAACGGCGGTGGCGGATGCGGCGGTACGTTCGCGCCGTCGCTGTTCGTCGGGGCATTCAGCGGTTTCCTGTTCGCGCGCCTGTGGAACAGCTATGAGGTGGGCATCTACATACCCGAGAAGAACTTCACGTTGCTCGGAATGGCTGGCGTGATGGCAGGAGTGATGCACGCACCGCTCACGGGCATCTTCCTCATAGCCGAGATAACCAACGGCTACGACCTGTTCATGCCGCTCATGATTGTGGCAGTGTGCTCGGTGATGACTATAAGCATATTCGAGCCTCACAGCATATATGCCATGCGACTCGCCCGCGAGGGCAAGCTCGTGACCCACCACACCGACAAGTCGGTGCTGACGCTCATGAGCATGGACAGCGTGATAGAACACGACTACACCGCCGTGTCGCCCGACATGCCGCTCGGCAAACTCGTAAACGCCATATCAAAGAGCCACACGAGTTTCATACCCGTGCTCGACGCCGCCGGCTCAATACTCGGCGAGATAGACATCACGAAGATACGCCACGTGATGTTCCGCGCCGAACTGTACAACAAGCTTTGCGTTAGACAACTCATGCAACCCATCGCCGCACAAGTGGGCGTCAACGACTCCATGGAGGAAGTGATGCGCAAGTTCGACCTCAAGGGCACGCGCTATCTGCCCGTCGTCAACACCGCCGGACATATCACAGGCTACATATCGCGCTCACGTGCCTACAGCATGTACAGAAAAATGGTGGCGGACTTCTCGAACGAGTAAACGGACAAAAATGTAAAGAAACTCAACCATCACCCACTAACACATAAGCTTATGTTATTCATTATTGTTTTGGTTTTATTCTTTTCTGCCTTGGCAATAGAAAAGTTAGGAGGAAGAGCAGGATGTGTGATTGTCTTGTTCTTGCTATTCATTGGCTTCCTTTTTTCGCTTGACGACTACAAAAAGGAAGATTATGAACGACAGCAAAAACTGGATGAAGCCGTAGAACAAATTCGCAAAACCAAACAGATGTATATTGACAGTGGGTGGGTTAAACCACCGAAAATGTAAAAAAGCAGAGAAAAAAGCCCGGAAAAGGCAAAACATTCAGTCTTTATGTTTTGCCTTTTCCGGGCTTTTTATATATTGGCACCACTTTTCAATAGAATGTCAGTTTCATGTTGCAAACATATATAAAATTAATTAACACGGAGGGTGGGGGAAAAAAAAGAAAATGCTTTGCATTAACAGAAATTAAACTTTATAGTAAGAACGGAGTTTGAACGATTGATTAAATATTATACTTAGCATCGTTTTTCTATTACAACATTATGCCAAGTACCGATTCGTAGGATAAAAATTTTGGCACACCCCATTAAATATAACAGAGTGTGCCAAAATATAAAACTAATAGAAAATATTCAACGGACATTTTACTCAGCGTCGGCCTCTTTCACCACGATGTTCTTGAACTCGTAGGTAGGAGCCACAGCGCTGGTGCTCTTGTAGACGAAGGCGATGTGTACGTTGCTGCCGACATACTTGGCAAGCGACACAGGCTCAACGGTGTAGAATGTCCACGACTGACCGTCGGTGCGGCCGTTGACCTTGAGATCCTCCCATGTGGCAGCCTTCACGTCGCTGCCGTCGAAATTGGTAGATACCTTGATGGAAAGGAAGTCGTCGATGTTGTTGGAGCCGAGGAAGTTCATAGCCTCGTCAAACACGAGCTGCGGGTTCTTGCCCTTTCTGAAGTCAAGGGCTGGAGAAACGAGCCAGCTCTCAGCCTCCACATTGGTCTTGTTGGCATAAGCCGAAGCCTTCCAACCATATGACGTGGTGTTGCTCCACACATAGTTGAGCGTGCTCTTGTTGACATCGTAAGCCACGAATCCACCCTCGTCGCCACAAAGCGTCTCGTTGAGGTACATGCTGATCTGAGCCTCGTAAGAGCCAGCCTCGTTCTTTGCGAAGACGGTTGTCTCGCGGTTGTAAACCTTTGATGCGGTCCATCCGTCGGCTGTAGAGAACGTGTACTCAGCGACAGCCATTGCCGATGATGACTTGCGGTAAACCACAGCAGCCTTCTGGCCGTCCTTGGCAAACGGATAGGTGCGCTGGAGCAGTGTCGGGAAGTAGGTGTCGGGCTTTGACACGGTAGATGCGCCGATGAGGTCGTACCACTCAGGCTGTGCGGCAATCACGCTGGCAGCATCAGTGGTGTAAACCTTCCATGCAGAGCCGTCGTAGCGATAGACAGCAGTCTTGTTGGCATTGCCTGCGGCAGCGCGTGTGGCGGCATAGGCGCGTGTGGCAGCAGTAGCCTCAGCAACGCTTGTCACCATGGTGTTGACGTACTTGCCCTTGGAAGCTGAGCCAACGGTGTAGCCGTACACAACAACGTTCTTGCCGTCGAGACTCGCATCGACCATTCCCTCGGGAACATAAGCCAGGCTGCCCTGCTTCTCGGTGCCGTCGATGGCAACGTTGTAGTAGGTGCCGGAAATCTTGAGCTTGCCCTGATAGGTCACGTATGCCACGTAAGGCTTGTCGGCATACGCCTCGAAGTCGGCAGCGGTCATGTGCTTTGGAGAAGGCTGTGCATAGTGGGGGTCCTTGCCTGCCTTCACCATTGTCACCTCGGCAGAGTTGGGATACTGCATCAGTCCGCCATACTGCGTTGTGGTGCCCTCAACCTTCACCTCGTCGCCGATAGCCACGTCGCTTGTCTTGTAGACAAGTATGTAGCCGGTGTTGTCGGTGAGCAGGAAGCCGCGTCCGTAGACAGCGCAAACGATGCCCTTGACGGTGTACTCGCCGCCGTCGGTATTGGCAAGCACCTCGGAAATCTTCGTTGTGTTGTCGGCAGGGGTCTCAGAACCACCGGCAGGCTCGAAGTCGGAATAGGCATAGTTCACAGCCACGATGTCGCCAGCCTCAGCATTGGCATAGGCACCCTTGATAATCTCGGGCAGCTTGGCAACGGTCTTCGGCGTGAGGTAGGCAGCCGACGAAGCGCCGTTCCATGCGGTGCTGTAGTCATCGTCGCTGAGAGTGTACTCACCCTTGAGACTGTTGAAGTCGGCAAGATACTCCGACTTGCCGCAGTACTGGTTGTAGGTGACTCTGAATGTTGAGCCAACGTCGGCACTTCTGTACTGGTTGTTGATGAAAGCCGGCAGGAACTGCTCGGCAGTGATGAGCGTGCCGAAATACTTCTGGCTGCCAAGCTTGGCAAGCGCGTCGGTATAGGCAGTGTTGCCAGCCTCGGCGTCGAGCTGTGCGGCAAGAGCCTTGTTTTCGGAAAGATTTGCCACAGTAGCATAGTCGGCATCGGTCAGGACGATAGGCGTGTCCTTCTTCACGTCGCTGATTTGGTTGCCGATATTGAACTGGTCGGAATAGTCGTCACACGAAGCCAATGCCATGATGGCAACAGCCGACAGTAAATATATCTTTTTCATGTTCTGTTATGTGTCTATATTATATAATGTGTCGATATCGCTTAGAAGTTGATCTTCAGACGTGTGCTGAAGGTGCGTCCGAAAGCGTAGAAGCCATAGATGGTGTTCTCGTTGGCAGCACCCGACTGCGGGTTCCATGCCTTGCCAAGATACTGGTAGTCGAAGAGGTTGTTGACGTTGCCAGAGATTGTGGCGTTCAGACCACCAATCTTGAACTTGTAAGACGCGTTGACATCAACCTGGCTTGCAGCAGGAATCTTCCAAGGGTCGACCACGGTGTTGGTCTTGCCGAGTGAGAGGTTGCTTCCGCTGAGTGAATAGTAGGCATAGTTGCGTCCGTAGTAGGTCCAGTCGGCGCCAACACGGATGTCCTTGCCAATCTTCACTGTAGCGCCGAGCGCAGCCGTTGTCTGTGCTGAGCCACCAACGCGCACACCCTTGAGGTTGATGCCAGTGGTGAGATGATCCTCGGCACCGATTCCGCTTGCGATAGTACCGTCCTTGGTGAGCGGCTGTCCGTTGTTGTCGTAGACATAGCCAGTGGCATTGCTGTCCCACTTCCAGTCGCCGAGAGAGAACATGCCGTTGAGTTCGAGCCAATAGAGCGGGTTGGCCTTCACCTCAAGCTCAACACCCTTGTGGAGCGCGTTCACACCAGTCATGTTGACGAAAGCCTCTGTCTGCGAAGCTCCGAGAGTGGCACTCTTTGTCATGGTCTTGTCGAGCCACTTTGTCCAGTAGCCGTTGAGGTTGACGGTGAGCCACTTCAGGCGGTAGCCATATCCAAGTTCGAGCGAAACGACCTTCTCGTTCTTGGCGTCGGGGTTGGTGACGTTGCTTGATATAGGGCTGAGGAATGCGCCATAGTTGAACTTCGGAGCGCGGCTGATGTAGCCAGCGTTGAAGAACACGTTGTGCTGGTCGGTGATGTTGTAGTTGGCACCGCCCTTGACGGTAAATCCGATGTAGCTGACGGTCTTCGACTTGGCGTGCTCCTTGTCGTAGTAGAGGCGGTCGTAGCGCCAGTAGGACGTGTTGGAGAGAGAGCCGGAGATGAACGACGAAAGTCCGTGCTTAGAGTACTCAGTCTGGAAGAAGGCACCCTCCTGCACAACATGGCCGTCGAAGTCGCGGTAAACAACGTCGCCAACGCCAAGTTTCTCGTAAGCCCAGTTAGGATCGGCGGCAGCCTTGTTGTTTTCTGCCTTCACGTTCTTACGTGTGGTATCCATGTAGTACTTGCCGCCATAGAGGTCGATAATCTCGTTGGTGTGGGTACCCTTATATGCGCGGAAGTCGATACCTCCGTAGAAATCAATGTCTTTGGTGAGCTTTGTGGTATAGGTAGACACCAAGCCATACCAGTTGTGGTAGTTCTTTGCCTTCGACATGACGAGCATTGATCCGTGCTCGCTCTGCTCGTTGATGTCCTCGATGGCTCCATAATCGAATGTGCCGTCGGAGTTGCGGAACTTAGTCTGAAGCACACCATAGTTGGCGCCATACCAGTCCTTGTAGCTGTAGCCATAGTCGTCGTTGCCCTGTCCGCTGTAGCCATAGCCACGTCCGATAGACATGTAGAGCACGGTACTGAGAGATGACTTGTCGTTGATTTGCCACTGGTGGTTGAGACTGAGCTGCGGCTTGTGGTAGACATTGTATTCCGATGTGCGGCGCTGTCCGTTGCGGTCGAAGCCGTAGGTTGGGTTGTACTTGTAGTTCTTTATGCCCCACACCTGATCAGACATCTTCCAGTCGGCGAGTGTCAAGCCGTTCTTGCGCTGGTAGTGCTCCTGCGGAGCGCCAAAGGCAGTGAACGACAACTGGTGGTTTTCACCAAGACGCTTGGAGATGTTCACGAAATAAGTGTAGCCAGAGAAGTCGGTGCCCTGTGCATAGCCGTCGCCCCATGTCTTCGACCCGAGCAATGTCATTGCCAACCGCTCTTCGAGATGCCGGTAGAGGCTGTGAACATCATCTTGTTCATGTTGTCGTTGCCGAGTCCATAGTAGATGGCGCCGCCCTTCTTGGCCTCAAGCGAGCGGGTGATGATGTTGATGGTACCGCCCACTGAAGGAGCCGACACCTTGGAAGCGCCGAGTCCGCGCTGAGTCTGCATGGTGCGCGTAACGTCGGTCAGGCCAGCCCAGTTCGACCAATAGACAGCCTGGTTCTCCATGTCGTTCATAGGCACACCGTTCACCATGACGGCGATGTTGCTGTTGTCGAAACCGCGCATGTAGATTTCGGAGTCGCCATAGCCGCCACCTTCCTTGTTGGCGTGTACGCCAGGTGTTGTCTTGAGGATTTCGGGGAACTCCTGTGTACCAATCTTTTCCTCGATAAACGACATCGGAATCTGCGACACAGCCACAGGTGTCTTGCGTGCGACAGCCACCTGCGACGTTACGACAACGTCCTTGAGCACCTGTCCGTCGGCTTTCATGGAGATGCTGCCAAGCTCGCCGTTAGGAGTGAGCTTGACGGTCTGCTGCTTGTAGCCAATGTACTGCACGGTCAAGTCCTTGGCGCCACTGACTCCCTTCATTGAGAAGAGACCGTCGATGTCGGTCACAGTCTTGACGCCCTTCACAGTGATCGTGGCGCCAATAAGCGGCTCGCCAGTCTCTGCGTCTACAACCTTTCCTCTCAGCACCGACTGCGCCATTGTTGCTGATGTGCCAGCCACTGTCAACGCTCCGACGAGGAGGAGATGTCTTAGATGATTTTTCATACCTTATAGTCAAAAGTAAGTAATTTGAGAATTTAAAGAAAAATAGTTACCTTTGCACCATGCGATTAAAGTTATCCATAACAGAAAAGGCAGAACTCCGTCGCCTTCAGCGCAATGTGGTCGGAACTCCCGATTATGTTCGGA
>JBNMLZ010000004.1:0-48981 GCA_050875085.1 Prevotella sp.
TAAGCACATTGAACGACCGATGTAAGCACATTGAACGGCCGAAGCAAGACAACAAAAAAACAACCGTGGCGGAGGTCTCCGGCCTCCGCTGCAAGCGGCTGTGCTGATTATTTATATTTTATTGTGTGGATGGAGTCGTTTTGGGGTGCAGCGGAGGCCGGAGACCTCCGCCACGGTTGTTTTTTTGTTGTCTTGCTTCGGCCGTTCAATGTGCTTACATCGGTCGTTCAATGTGCTTACATCGACCGTTCAACGCATTTACTTCGACCGTTCAATGTGCTTACCTCGGGCGAAGTAAGCCGTCAACCAAGCCTTGTTTGGACAACATTAGTTATCGTTTCGTCAAACATTAGTTGTCGTATTGGGCAACAAAAGCATATCGTTCTTCTCTTTGTATTGGTTCGGCGGACAGGAGTCCGCCGTTCCGTTTGTATTGGTTCGGCGGACAGGAGTCCACCGTTCCGTTTGTGTTGATTCGGCGGACAGGAGTCCGCCGTTCCGGTAGGAATCCACGTTTTGTTTGCAAAGCATATCATTCCCCTCCCTACCGGGGAGGGGTTAGGGGTAGGGCTTTTTATCTTATCTTCTCCACATCCACCGCCACTCCTATCGAGAACGTCGTGCCGCCGTTGAGCGGCGAGTTGTAGGCATACTTCTGTGGTTTATAATTGAAGATGTTGTCAACCGACATGATGAGTCGCCAAGCCTGGCAGAAGCGTTGCGTGAGCGTGAACTTCCACAGCGAGTAGGCGGGCGACGATGCCTTTACGTAGGTGTCATACTGTCCCGACTCCAGCTCATGGTAGTGGGCTGACGACAGATAGCGTCCCGTCAGAGCGGCGTCTATCTCGTAGCCGCGCAGCGTCTTGTGGTAGTCGAGGCGGGCGGTCAGCGAGTGCGGGCGCGTGTCCGACGTGTTGGGCTTGCCGCCACGAGTGTACTCGTGGAAATAAGAGTAGCTCAGTTTGCCGCCCAGTCCGCACGGATAGCGTGCCATGAGCGACACATCCACGCCAAGCAGGTTGCGGCCCTCGATGTTCTGATAGACCATGGCACCCTTGCCGTTCTCCAGACTCTTGTCCCAGATGGTTGTTATCTCGTTGTTGACGATGTTGTAGTAGCCCGTGGCCGTAAACGAGTAGCGGCTCTTGGCGTACTCCGTGGAGAGGGCGAACGAGTGGGAGTTTTCGGCGCCGAGATTCGGGTTGCCGTAGATGTTGAACACGTTCGCCATGTTGAAGTCCATGTAAAGCTCCTTGAGCGTGGGGGCGCGGAAACCGCCCGAGTAGGAGCCGCGGATGTTGAGATGTCCCGTGCGGTACATGGCTGCAATCTTTGGTGTGAGCTTCCAGCCAGTCTTCGAGAAGTAGTCGGCTCGCGCTCCGGCGATGATGTTCCAGTTCTTTGACAGCGCCCAGTCGGCCTGTGCGAAGACGTCGGCCGTGTACTGCTTGCGGTTGCCGTCATCGGTGAACTGGTAGGTCATAAGGTAGTCAACCATTGCGTCGCCGCCCACGGTCAGCGCGAGGTCGTCCTGCAGGTGGTGGGTATAGAGTGCGCGCAGCGAGTTCTGCACGTTCTTGTAGTCGATGAAGTCCTTCTTGATTTCCTTGTAGTAGTCGCTCTTGTCGTAGCGGTCGAATGAGTAGGCGATGTCGAGTTGGTTGCGTCCGCTGAGAGTGGTGAGGAAGCGCAGACCGCCACTGAAGTCGCGTGCCCGGTCGTTGGCTATAGCCGACGAGTTGCGCTCGTGGAAGTAGTAGCCGGCGCGTCCGGTGAGCGACGTGTGGTCGTTGAACTGATAGGAAAGCTTCTCCTTGAAGTTCCACTGGCGCGTGCCGTATACCGTCATCTGGTCGTCCGACTGCTTTCCGTTGAGCGTGTAGGTGTGCGTGCCGTCGGTCTGGACGTTGGTCAGCGAGTTCCACTTGCCCGAGCGCAGGCCAAGGGCACCGCCATGTCGCTGCTCATTATACTTCGAGCCGAAGTGGGTGTTGAGGTTGAGCGACCACGGTTCGGCGGCTTTCTTGGTGATGATGTTAATCACCGCGCCCACCGAGTTGGAGCCGTAGAGCGCCGACGCAGCGCCCTTGACTATCTCAATGCGCTCGATGTTGTCGGTGGATATGCGCTGGAAGTCGATGTTGTCGAGCGTCTCGCCCGCCATGCGCTCGCCGTCGACGAGAAAGAGAATCGCCATGCCGCCGAGTCCCTGCATGTTGAGTGACACCTGCTGGTTCATCGACAGCGTGAACTCCAGTCCGGGAAGCTCCGTGAGGAGCACATCCTTGATGTTGGTGGCATCAGTCTTGGCTATGTCGTCGGCAGTTATTATCTGCGTCACGACGGGCGTGTTCTCAAGCAGTTTGGGTGTGCGTGTGCCAGTGACGGTGACGGTCTGCAGGTTGATCATGTCCTCGGTCAAGGAAAAGTCGACATTGGAGTCGGCAGCCGCCCTCACCTGCTTCGACATTGGCTGGTAGCCAAGTAGGTTGGCGCGCAGCTCGTAGTGGCCCTCGGGCAGTTGCAGCTCGTAGTAGCCGTCCTTGTCGGCTTGCGTGGCGTAGTGCTTGCCCTCCACGCGCACGTAGGCATATGGCAGCGCCTCGCCGTCGGCGGTGGTGATGCGGCCGCTGATGGTGTATGGGGAAGCGAAGGACTGAAGTGAAAGCCCTACCCCCAATACGCCGATGGCGTATTTTCCCCTCCCCAAGAGGGAGGGGAGTGATATGTGATGTTGCATAGAAATATCCCAGTAATTTATATAAAAGAAAAGCATATTACTCCCCTCCATAAGGGGAGGGGAAGAGCCGCGTAGCGGCGAGGGGGAGGGGCTCGTATTCAAACGATATATACCCCTTCGTGTTGCTCTGGTAAGGATTGGAGTAGCCAGTGAACTGAATGGCGTACACGTTGCCGCCGCTTGTGCGCACGAGATAGACGTTGCTGTCCATCGTGTAGACGGGCGGCATGGATGACGTGTCGACGTTGAGCCACCGGCCGAGCACCTTGTTTATATTGGCGTCGGCATAGTCGATGTAGCCGTCCATCATGTGCGACATGTCGATGGTTATCTTCGATGGCTCGTCCCGTGTGAACTCATCGGCTGTGGGCATGGGGAACGTGCCCTTGTCTGCAGCCGTCTTCACCTCGCTGAGCGATGTGTAGCTCGTGCGGAATGCGCTGCCCGCGTTGGTTTTCACGTCGTAGCGGTGCAGGGCGATGGTCCAGTCGGACGGTATGTCGGTGGTGTTGTCGTAGGGGAGTGAGGTCTGTGAGCCGTCGGCAAGGTTGAGGTACACCCAAGTGGTGTATGCTGTGGCATCTACATTGGAGTAGCTGTTCTCCTTGTCGTTATTTGACGGCATGTCAGACGGGTCGTCGTAGATGCCGTCGCAGGAAGAAAGGGACAGCAGCGTCAAGGCTACTGTCCCCAATATTGCAATAAGCTTTTTATTATATGAAGAAAATGATGTCATATTAAGATTGGAGGTGTCGAGCTCCTGCTCGACACGCTGTTTAAGATTGGAGGCATCGAGCTCCTGCTCGACACGCTGTTTTTTGTGCATTTATTGTTATTGTGTCGAGCGGGAGCTCGACACCTCCTTTGTTTATTCTGCGCTTGGTGCCTCGCCCTGTGCGAATGTGATGGTCAGTCCGCCCATCACGGCAGGCATCGTGAAGGCGATGCTGTAGGTCTCCTTGTCGGCAGAGAGAGTGCCGGTGAGGTTGCAGTCGTACTCGTTCTGCTTGTCGCCCATGCCCATGGTGAACTTGCCAGTGCCGCTGAGCGAGAAACCGTCGGCTGTCTTCTCAGACTTCACGCCAGAGATTGTTGTCTCGCCCCACATCTGCGATGTGAGCTTCACGTCAACAGTGCCGTCATCGTTGCTGCTGATGGCGAGCTTCTCGCCGTTCTGCGTGCGGTCTTTGAAGTATTGGCAGTCGCCCTTTGTCCAGCCGCTGTAAGATCCGGCAACGAGTTTGGCAACGGGAGCCTCGCCCAGGGTGAAGCTTACTGTTGTGCCGCCCATCACGGCAGGGTAGGTGAGCGTCACGCTTACCGTTTTCTTGTCCTTGCTGACGGTGCCCTCCATGGTGCAGTCGTACTGCTTGGCCTGTGAGCCTGCCATGCCGAGAGTGGCTGAGCCTGTGCCTGAGAGCTTGTAGTCGTTGCCTTGCTCTGCTATGGTCACGTCGTTGACGGTGGCTGTGCCCCACTGGTTTGACACGAGCTGGAGGCTCATCTTGCCGTCGTTGACAGCGATGGTGAGCTTCTCGTTGTCGGTTGCTATCGGAGTGGACGAATACTTGAATTGTCCGCTTGTCCAACCTGCGTATTCACCTGCGAGGTTGTGCCAAGAAGGAGTGTTGTCGTCGTCGCTGCTACATGAGAATGTTGTGAAAATTGTGAGCATCAGCATAAGGATGCCAGTCATCTTGAAGATTTTGTTCATACGATAAATAATGCGTAACTTTTTAAATTAAATACTATAAACCATTGTTTCTTAATGCGTTGCAAAGTTACGACTATCGGGCGGATGCGGCAATACCTAAAAATTGCGATTTTTTTATTGCCTTCAATGAAGATGGAAAAATAAAATATTTATAAACAAATAAAATCCCGGTTGACTGTTTGCAAAGACACGTCAACCGGGATTTTATTTGTTTATTTTTGTCCGCGTACATGCCTCAATATGTTCTGCATGTCGTAAACAACCTGTGGATTCTGCAAGGCGACATTGTTGGTCTCATACTCGTTGCTGCTTATGTCGTAGAGCTGGGGCTGGGGCGCGTAGCCCGTGACGGAGTTGGGAGCCCAGGTGAGAACGGCGGGTCCGTCGCTCGGCTCAATGTATTTCCATTTCCGTGTGCGCACCGAAAGCGTGCGGTTGGAAGCCATTTCCACGACATATTTCCTGTCGGTGTGGTCGGTGCCGATGAGATTGCCGATGCAGTCTTCGGAGTCCTTGGCACTGCCTTGCGGAAAGCGCGCGCCAATGAGATTGCCGAAAGACGCCATGAAGTCTATCTGCGAGATTAGCGTAGCGGAGGTTTGTCCGCCCTTCACCCTGGCAGGCCAGCGTATGATGGCAGGCACACATGTGCCACCCTCGAATGTGCTGTACTTGTTGCCGCGCCATGGTCCGGCAGGCTTGTGTCCGCCAAGAAGCTCCTCGGCGCGGTCCAGGTAGCCGTCGTTCACCACGGGACCGTTGTCGCTCGTGAGCAACACGATGGTGTTGTCGGCGATGCCGAGCCGGTCGAGAGCAGCCATCACCTGTCCTACGGTCCAGTCGAACTGCACGATGGCGTCGCCGCGCAGTCCCATGCTGCTCTTGCCGCGGAACCGCTGGTGGGGAAATCTCGGCACATGCACGTCGTTGGTGGCGAGATACATGAAGAAAGGCTGGTCCTTGTTGGCAGCGATGAATTTCAAGGCATGCGACGTTATGGAGTCGGCGATGTCCTCGTCCTTCCACAGGGCCTTGCCGCCTCCTTTCATGTAGCCGATGCGTCCGATGCCGTTGACGATTGACTGGTCGTGGCCACAGCCGGGCGTCGACTTCAGGTTGTAGACAAGTTCGGGATTGTCCTTGCCGGTAGGTTCGCCGTCGAAATTCTTCTCGTAGCTCACTTCGATAGGGGCGTTAGGGTCCCAGTTGGCAACAGTGCCGTTCTCGATGAACACACACGGCACACGGTCGGCAGTGGCAGCCATGATGTAGTGGTAGTCGAAGCCGATGTCGGCAGGCGACTCCGGCAAAGGCGCGTTCCAGTCTTGCGAGCCCTGGCTGTCGCCCAGTCCGAGATGCCACTTTCCGATGGCGCACGTGCGGTAGCCGCGGCTGCGGAACATGTCGGCAATGGTGAACTGCTGCGGCTGGATAATCATGCCGGCGTTTCCTGCCGCAACGTCAGTGTCGGGGCGTCGCCAGGCATATTCACCAGTGAGCAGCGAGTAGCGCGACGGCGTGCTTGTGGATGCCACGGCATGGGTGTCGGTGAAGCGTATGCCCTGGCTTGCGAGGCGGTCGACATTGGGAGTCGCCACATTCTTTGCGCCATAGCAACCGAGGTCGCCATAGCCGAGGTCGTCGGCGAGAATTATTATTACGTTTGGTCGGTTAGGGTCGGTGCTGGGTTTAGGCTTTTTCGCTCCCCATGCCGTTTGCATGGCAAGGGGAGCGATGATGGAGGTTAAAAGGATTTTATTGTTCATCAAATGGATAATTAAATGAAAATGTATTTCATTATGAACAGCACCGCAAGGATGTAAAGCGTAGGGTTGAGCTTTTTCCAGTTGCAGCAAATCATGTTGATGGCAACGTAGGCGATGACACCGCAGAGGATGCCGTCGGAGATGCTGTAGGTGAGCGGCATCATGACGATGGTGATGAATGCCGGGATTGACTCGGCATAGTTGTCAAGGTCAATGTCCTTGATAGGAGAGAGCATGAACAGGCCCACGATAACCAGTACAGGCGTTGTGGCAGCCGACGGGATGGAGAGGAATATCGGAGCGAAGAACAGTGCGATGGCGAAGCATACGGCTGTTGAGAACGCGGTGAGTCCGGTTCGGCCGCCCTGTGCCACACCCGATGCGCTCTCAACGTAGGTCGTTGTGGTGCTCGCGCCGAGGCATGCGCCGGCCATTGTTGCGATGGCATCAGCCATGAAAGCCTTGTTGAGTCCCGGGATGCGACCGTCCTTGCGCATCATGCCCGCCTTGGTGCAAACGCCGACGAGCGTGCCCATGGTGTCGAACATGTCGATGAAGAGGAAGGTGAACACAACAATCAGCATGTCGATGGTGAAGATATTGTGGAACTCGAACTTGCAGAATATAGGTGCGATTGACGGAGGAGTGTCAACAACGCCAGTGAAGTTGGTGATGCCCATAGGAATACCTATGAGAGCAGTGCCAAGGATGCCAATGAGCAATGCGCCCGGCACGTTTTTGATTACGAGAACAGAAGTGAGTATGATGCCGATGACACCGAGCAGCGCCGTGCCGTGGGTCATGTCGCCTATGCTGACGAATGTGGCGGAGTTCTCGACGATGATGCCGGCGTTCTTCAGTCCGATGAAGGCGATGAAGAGTCCGATGCCGGCTCCGATGGCGCGTTTGAGTGTGGCAGGGATGGCGTCAACGATGAGTGTGCGGATGCGCGTTATTGTCATGAGCACGAAGAGGAAACCCTCGATGAGGATTGCCGTCAGCGCGAACTGCCATGTGTAGCCCATGGTGAGGCACACGGTGAACACGAAGAAGGCGTTCAGTCCCATGCCGGGAGCCAGTCCGAACGGCTTCTTGGCATAGAAAGCCATCACGAGTGTACCGACAACGGCTGCCAGGGCAGTGGAAGTGAACACAGCGTTGGTGTCCATGCCCTTGGAGGCGAGATTGGAGAATATGCTCGGGTTGACGGCAAGGATGTATGCCATCGTGAGGAATGTGGTAATGCCCGCCAATACCTCGGTCTTGATGTTGTGCTTCGCGGGGTCGAAGCCGAAAAGTTTTTCTAACATAATTGCGGATATTTCAATCGTTCAATATTTCCATCATTAAATATTTCCATATTTCCATCGTTAGAAGTCCCACTTCACGCCCAGGCAAGGACGAACCTTTGCGCCGTCGGTGCTGCCGAAGTTGTTGGTTATCTCCACCTCGCCGCCGATGCTGAGGTTCTCGCAGCCAAAGTGCTGTCCTACGTTGTACCAGAGCTGAGGCTCGGTGATGAATACTGTGTGGCGTGTCTTTGCCTCGTTGTCGCCATTCACCGTTCCGTGGGTTTCCCACCAGAAGTCGGCAAAGCCGTCGAACTTCAGACCCTTAACGCCGAATATGTCGTTGCATGTCCACACGGCAGTGAACTGCATTGGCACGTTCTGGTCGGTCTGTCGGATAGTCTTGTACATAGCCTCAAGCGTGAGCACGTTCTTGAACGACTTGTCGTGGATGAAGTATTCAAGACCGAAGAGCCATGCGTTGTTGATGGGGTAGTTCTTGGTGATGCCGCCGTTGTACTCCACGTGCAGGTTCCAGTTCTTCAACTGTGTGTTCTTCCAGAAGTTGAGAGCGCGTGAAATCTCGGTGTAGGTGCCGCCCTGAGCGACATTCTTGCTGTCGACCACCATTTTGTCGTAGTTGAAGTCGTGGTCGACGAAGAAATAGGTGCTACCCCATTTGTCCTGCTTGAACATCTCAAGCGTGAGGGTTACATACTTGCGGTCGGTGCCGAAGTCATACAAAATCTGGGCATTTGTTTGTGCCTTAGCCTTTGCCGAGAACAACATGGCAAAGAACAAAACTGCCGCGAGGGCGAGACGGTTGATTTTCATCGTTTTGTACTGAAAAATGTTGATTGTTAGTGAATATGACTAATAATTTGCAAAATTATACAAAATTTTTGGAATATAAATATATATTATGTGCTAATCGAACATCTCCGTTGTAAAAATTTGGTGCTTTCGTTATTTATTTATAACTTTACGCAATAAAAAGAAAGAAAATAATACAATAATGAACCACAAGACATTAGCTTTGGGCTTATGCCTCGCGCTCGCTGCTACAGCCGGCGCACAGACGAAGCAGGGCGGCATCAGTGCCCAGATGCTTCAGACAATAGAGAAGTCGCAGGGTAATGCGACAGTTAACAAGGCTTTGTTCAACGCCCTCGCGTCGAACAAGATTGACGACCTTGCGAAGAACTTCAGCAACAGCTCTACATTCGACAACCATTTCAGTGTAGAGACCAAGGAACAGTCAATCCACAACCAGAAGAGTTCGGGCCGCTGCTGGATGTTCTCCGGCTTCAATGTTCTGCGCTCAGACTATGCCCGCCAGCATGGCGACTCGATAGCCGTGGAGTTCTCGCAGGACTATCTTTTCTTCTTCGACCAGCTTGAGAAGGCAAATCTCATGCTCCAGGGTGTGTTGGACAACGCCAAGAAGCCAATTGACGACCAGCTCGTGCAGTTCTTCTTCAAGAATCCAATCAACGACGGTGGCACATTCTGTGGCGTGGCTGACCTTGCTCCTAAGTACGGACTCGTGCCGATGTCGGTGCAGCCCGAGACCTATTCTGCCGAGAACACCTCAAAGATGTCGTCGCTCGTGTCGTCGAAACTGCGCGAGTATGGCTTGGAGCTGCGCAAGATGGTGGCTGACGGCAAGAAGGCTGCTGCCATCAACCAGCGCAAGACTGAGATGCTCGGCACGATATACCACATGCTTGCCGTGACGCTGGGCGAGCCGGTGAAGGAGTTTACCTATCAGTTCCGCACTAAGGACGGCAAGCCTGTAGGCGAGCCGCGCAAGTTCACGCCTAAGTCGTTCTACGACGAGGTGGTGGGTCATCCGCTTGAATGCACGTTCATAATGGTGATGAACGACCCGCGCCGTCCGTACCACAAGACCTATGAGGTGGAGTACGACCGCCACGTGTATGACGGACATAACTGGAAGTATCTCAACCTTCCTACCGACGAGATTGCCAACCTTGCCATTGCATCGCTGAAGGACGGCAAGAAGATGTACTCGTCGTATGACGTTGGCAAGCAGTTCGACCGCTCGCTCGGCTATCTCGATACCAAGAACTACGACTACGGCTCGCTCTTCTCTACCACGTTCCCGATGACCAAGGCAGAGCGTATCTCCACGTTCGACTCAGGCTCAACACACGCCATGACGCTCACTGCCGTAGATCTTGACAAGAACGGCAAACCATTGAAGTGGAAGGTGGAGAACAGTTGGGGCGCCAACTATGGTGTTAACGGTTGTCTCGTGATGTCCAACGACTGGTTCAACGAGTATATGTTCCGCCTTGTGGTCGACAAGAAGTATGTGCCGGAGAACCTGCTGAAGGAATTCGAGCAGAAGCCGCTCATGGTGATGCCGGAAGACCCGCTGTTCGGAGAGGATGACTGATTCGAATTTATAATTTACAATTTATAATTTATAATTGAAAATGGGCAATTATGAATTCCGTGTTTTGGAAATCATGATTGCCCATTTTTTATTTCAAATGATGCGGCGGACGGGAGTCCGCCGTTCCGGAGTTTGTAGGACGGGAGTCCGCCGTTCCGGAGTTTGCAGGATGGGAGTCCGACATTCCGGAGTTTGCAGGACGGGAGTCCGCCGTTCCGTTTATACGTAAGTCTCAAGGAACTTGATGGTTCCTTCAACCTTCAGTGTCTTTGTTGTTGCGGGAACGAGGATGCTTTCGCCGGCAGAGAGGGAGATGGTGTTGCCCTCGTTGTCGGTGAGCTTGCCCTCACCCTTCAAGCCGATGAGGATGACGAAACTGTCGAGCTCGGAGTAGTCGAGAGTCATAGGCTCGTCGAGGTCGTATACGGCAGTGTTGAAGTAAGGACACTGCACGAGGCTTACACCCTGGTTCTTCACAGGAGTATACTCAGTGCGGTAGTTGCTCTCAACATTGTAGTTGATGCACTCGGCAGCCTGCTTTGTGTGAAGCTCGCGGTAGTTGCCGTTCTTGTCCTTGCGCTTGAAGTCGTAGATGCGGTAGGTCACGTCGCTTGTCTGCTGTATCTCAGCGAGGAAGCAGCCGGTGCCGATGGCGTGGATGCGTCCAGCCGGGAGGAAGAAGCAATCGCCCTCCTTCACGTTGTAGCGTGAGATGGCATCGACGATGGTGTCGTTCTCAACCATCTGTGCATACTGCTCCGGAGTGATCTGCTTCTTGAGACCGCAGAGAAGAGTGGCGTCCTTGTCGGAGTCGAGCAGATACCACATCTCTGTCTTGCCGCGCTCCTTGCCCTGGCGCTTGGCTATCTCGTCGGTAGGATGCACCTGGATGGAAAGGTCCTGGCGTGCGTCGATAAACTTGATGAGCAATGGGAACTCGTTGCCGAAGCGCTTGTAGTTGTCCTTGCCGACAAGCTTGTCCTGCAATTCAGCCACAACCTCGTTGAGCTTCTTGCCGGCATACTCGCCATTGGCCACAACAGTCTCGTTGCCCGGCACACCTGAGATTTCCCAGCTTTCGCCTACATTTTCCTGCTTAACGTTCAAATGCTTGAACGGAATAATCTTCTCGCCACCCCAAAGTGTTGACTTGAGGAGAGCGTTGAACTTCATTGGTTCCATAATTACTTTGTATTTAGTAAATTAATATTGATAAGCCTTTCTGATTTTTTTCCCATAGCATCCTAATTCTCTTCCCAGAACTGCGGTGTGAATATCACGAGCACGCTGAATATCTCAAGACGTCCGATGAGCATGAGCACCGAGCAGATCCATTTTGCGGCGGCTGGAAGCTCGCTCCACGACATTGTAGGTCCGATTTCGGTGCCGAGCGTAGGGCCTACGTTGCCAAGCGAGCTCAGTGTGATGGTGATGGCGTTGGTGTTGTCGATGCCCATGGCAATCATTGAGAACGAGCAGAAGAGACACAGGATGAGATATATCGACAGGAAAGCCAGCAGCGTGACGCGCTTTGATGAAGGCACGTTGGTGCCGTCAATGCGCATCGGCAGCACGGCGTTGGGGTGTAGCATCTGCCGGAACTCGTTCTTTATTATCTTCAGCAGCATCACGCAGCGTATGCACTTGAAGCCACCGCTCGTTGCCCCCGAGCAGGCTCCGAAGAACATGCAGATGGCAAGCACCACCCACGTGACGTGCGGCCATACGGCAGGGTCGTCGGCAAGCAGACCCGTTGTTGTGATGAACGACACTACATGGAACAGCCCGCTGCGAATGGCAGGCTCCAGCTGGTAGCCGTTCTTCCACATAAGCTCAAAGGCTATGAAGCCCGAGAACAGGAGCACGATGAAGAAGTAGAACCTGCACTCCACACTCTTTAGCAGTGTGCCAATCCTGCGTTGTGAGGCGGATAGATAGAGCAGTGTGAAGTTGATGCCCGACACGAAGCAGAAGAACGTCACGATGTACTGCACGGCTGGCGTCAGATAGCTGTAGTCGCTGTGGGTGGCGAAGCCTCCCGTGGCGGCAGTAGTGAAACTGTAGTTGATGCTGCTGAACACATCCATGCCTGCCATCATCATTGAGATGAAGCACAGCACCGTGATGCACAGGTATACCACCCATATCCACTTGGCGTTGGTGCTCAGTCGGGGGTGGAGCTTGGTCTTTATCGGTCCGGTGGCTTCGGCGGCGAATACCTTCACGCTGCCGCCCACGAGCGACGGCAACAGGGCTATGGTGAAGAACACAATTCCCAAGCCACCGATCCATTGCGTGAGCGACCGCCAGAAGAGTATGCCATGCGGCAAGGCTTCCACATTATCTATTATAGAGGCTCCCGTCGTTGTAAATCCCGACATCGTCTCAAAGAAGGCGTCGGTGAACGAGTGCAGATAGCCGCCTATGAGGAACGGCAGGGTGCCGAACAGCGAGAACACCACCCACGTGAGTGTCACCACGAGGTAGGCGTCGCGTCGTGAGAGCGTGTTGTCGCAGTTGCGTCCAAGGCAGCGCAGCGTGAAGCCCACGCCGGCGGATATTGCCACGGAGCAGATGAATGCCAGCATGTCGTCCTCATGGTAGAGCACTGATATGCCGAGGCACACCAACAGCATCATTGCTTCGATGAAGAGCAGCGACCCTATAATCTTGTATATAAGTTTCAGGTTTATCATAGGAACAGTTTCTCAATCTTCTTCATGTTGATGTTGTGGCAGAACACCATTACGGAGTCACCAGGGCGGATCATCGTGTTGCCCGAAACCAGCAGTCCCTGGCCGTCGCGCACGAGTCCGCCGATGGTCATGCCCTGCGGCAGTCCGAGGTCCTTCACGGGTTTGCGCGTTATCTTTGAGCCTTCCGACGGGATGAACTCAGCCACGTCGGCATTGGCTGTCATGAGGAAGCGCACGTTGTGGACGTTGGCATCGAGCATCATCTGGTAGATGTGGCTTGCGGCGATTGACTTCTTGTTGATGATGGTGCCAATGTCGAGGCTCTCAGCCATGCTCACGTAGTCGATGTTCTCCACCATTGCCACGGTTTTCCTTACACCCATGCGCTTTGCCGTCAGGCAGGCGAGTATGTTTGTCTCGGCGTTTCCAGTGAGTGCCACGAAAGCCTGCGTGTTCTTGATGCCCTCCTCGATGAGCAGCGAGAGGTCGCGTCCGTCGCCGTTGATGATGAGAGCCTTCTCGTCCTCAAGTATTGAGTTGAGCCGTTCGCAGCGCTGTTCGTCGGTTTCTATTATTTTCACGTCCATGTAGCTCGGCATTGTCTTGACGGTGCGCACGGCAGTGGCGCCGCCACCCATAATCATCACGTTCTTCACGTCGACATAGTGTTCCTTGCCCACAATCTTGCGTATGTAAGGTATATACTGCTTTGTGGTCATGAAGTAAGCCATGTCGTACATCTCCAGCCGGTCGTTGCCGCCAGGGATGATGGTTTCTCCGCCGCGCTTGATGGCAACGATATGGTAGGGGTCTTCCGGTCCGCATATCTCGCGCATAGGGCGGTCGAGTATGGTGCATGTCTGTCGCAGTTTCACGCCGAGCATCACGAGTGCGCCGTCGTGCACATCCCAGCGCTGTCTCACCCACGACATCTTCAGACCGTTGTTGATGTCGATGGCGGCAAGCATCTCCGGGTAGATTATGGAGCTTACGCCAAGCTTGGCGAAAAACTCCTTCAGTTCGGGTTCGATATATTCCGAGTTGTCAATCTTGGCAACTGTTTTCTTTGTGCCGAGCGCCTTGGCAAGCGTGCACGACGCCATGTTCTGGCTCTCGTCGGGCGTGACGGCTATGAAGAGGTCGGCGTTCTCGGCGCCAGCCTGTCGCAGGGCCTTGACGCTTGTGGGCGAAGCCTCCAGCGTGAGGATGTCCACGTCGGATCCGATTTTAGACAGTCGTTCCTCGTCGGGGTCCATTACTACGATGTCGTCGTGCTCGCGTGAGAGCAGTCGTGCGAGGTGTGTTCCTATGGCGTAGGCGCCGGCGATTATTATTTTCATAATGTTGTTGCTTTTATTGCTTTCTTTATTGCTTCGGTGTCGATGCCGGCTATTTTCTTGAGTTCAGCCACAGCGCCGTGCTCGATGAATTCGTCGGGTATGCCGATGCGCTCCACCTTCACCGCCTTGTCGTTGTCGCTCATCCATTCGAGTATGGCGGAGCCGAAGCCTCCGGCGCGCTGTCCGTCCTCAACTGTGATGACGCGCTTGAAGCGCTGTGCAATGTCTTCGAGCAGGGTGGTGTCGAGCGGCTTGCAGAATCGCATGTCGTAGTGGGCTATGCTCAGTGGGCAGCCCTCGTCGTGCAGCTCGGCAATGGCTTTCTGCACGTCGTTGCCGATAGGTCCGTAGCTCAGCACGGCAACGTCGCTGCCCTCGGTTATGCAGCGTCCCTTGCCTATTTCGATCTCGGTGAGCGGACATTCCCAGTCCTCGCGCCTCACGCCCTTGCCTCGCGGATAGCGGATTACGACGGTGCCCTTGCCGGGCAGTTGTGCAGTGTACATCATGCGTCGCAGCTCACACTCGTCCATCGGCGAGCAGAGCGTCAGGTTGGGCACCGGACGCAGCGACGCGATGTCGAACACGCCATGGTGGGTCGGGCCGTCCTCGCCCACGAGTCCGGCACGGTCGAGGCAGAACACCACGGGCAGGTTCAGGATGGCGGCGTCGTGTATGATATTGTCGTAGGCGCGCTGTGCGAAGGCGCTGTAGATGTTGCAGAACGGCATCAGCCCGTCCTTCGCCATGCCGCATGAGAACGTTGCGGCATGGCCCTCGGCGATGCCCACGTCGAACACCCGGTCGGGCATGGCCTTCATCATGATGTCCATGGAGCAGCCCGTCGGCATGGCGGGCGTTACGCCCACGATGCGGTCGTTGCGCCGTGCGAGTTCGAGCAGTGTGCGTCCGAACACCTCCTGGTATTTAAGCGGATAGGGGTCGCTGCCGTCGCTGATGCGCTCGCCGGTGTCGGGGTCGAATTTTCCTGGGGCGTGCCATATTGTGGCGTGTTCCTCGGCAGGCTTGTAGCCCTTGCCCTTGACGGTGTGCAAGTGGAGTAGTTTCGGTCCGCGCATGTCCTTCAGTTGTCCGAGTATGCGCACCACCTCGCCCACGTCGTTGCCGTCGAACGGTCCGAAGTAGCGTATGTTCATGCCCTCGAAGATGTTCTGCTGGTGGGCAAGCGCCGACTTGAGCGCGTTGTTGAGCCGTATGATGCCCTTGCGTCGGTCGTCGTTGAGATAGCCCTTGGCGTGCAGCCATTGCGATGCGCGGTCGCGCAGTCGGTTGTATGTGGCGTTGGTGTCGAGGTTGAGCAGGTATTTCTCCATGCCTCCCACGGCACGGTCGATGCTCATGTCGTTGTCGTTGAGCACGATAAGCAGGTCGTTGGGCGACGACGACACATTGTTGAGGCCCTCAAAGGCAAGTCCGCCCGACATGGCGCCGTCGCCGATTACAGCCACCACGTGGCGGTCGGCGCGTCCAGTCTTGCGTGCAGCCACAGCCATGCCCAGGGCTGCCGATATGGAGTTGGAGGCGTGTCCGCATGTGAACGTGTCGTACTCGCTCTCCAGTGGCGACGGGAACGGGCGGATGCCGTGCAGCTTGCGGTTGGTGCAGAAGTTGTCCTTGCGTCCGGTGAGAATCTTGTGGCCGTAGGCCTGGTGTCCCACGTCCCACACTATGCGGTCGTCGGGGGTGTTGAAAACGTAGTGGAGAGCCACGGTGAGTTCCACCACACCGAGCGACGATGCAAGGTGGCCTGGGTTTTCGGCGAGTTCCTCCACTATGTCGCGGCGCAGTTCGGCGCACAGTTCCGGCAACTGTCCCACGCTGAGTCGGCGCAGGTCGTCGGGATACTGTATTTTGTCTAAGAGTCCTAATTTATCGTTGTTCATGAAACTACATTTGAAGACGCAAAGCCACATCAGTTGGTCCGGTTGGGTTTGTGTTGTGGCTTATGCATCATGCAAAGTTAATGTAAAAGCGTGAAAGGACAAAAAATAATACAACATATTTCAGTTTGTACACATATTTGAATGTGGCTGTAGCCTGTATTTTGCTGATATGTCAAAGCGTAATGAAATTGTAACACATATGAAACGTGTATGATGAGCATAATCATTAACTTTGCATTGTAATACTTGATACAAACCATTAAAATGAAGAAGAATCAGCGAATACTTGTTGTGGA
The DNA here is from genome assembly GCA_050875085.1 of Prevotella sp. Lineage (GTDB taxonomy): Bacteria > Bacteroidota > Bacteroidia > Bacteroidales > Bacteroidaceae > Prevotella. The sequence goes on from JBNMLZ010000004.1 coordinate 16,171, forward strand.
TGACGAACAGGACCTGCTCGAAATCCTGAAGTTCAACCTTGAGACCGAGGGTTACGAGGTGGAGACAGCCACGTCTGCCGAGGAGGCATTGGAGAAGGACATTGCCTCGTTCAATCTGATGTTGCTCGACGTGATGATGGGCGGCATGTCGGGGTTTGCCATGGCGCGCAAGCTGAAGGACAACCCGCAGACCGCCAGCGTGCCCATAATATTCCTCACCGCCCGCGACACCGAGAACGACACCGTGACAGGCTTCAACCTCGGTGCCGACGACTACATATCGAAGCCCTTCTCTCTGCGTGAGGTGATGGTGCGCGTGCGTGCCGTGCTGCGCCGCACCGCCGCTCCCGACCCCGATGGCGAGCCGCAGGTGCTGTCGTACCAGGGCATAGTGATGAACCTCGACAAGAAGACGGTGACGATAGACGGCGAGGACGTGCCGTTCACCAAGACCGAGTTCGAGCTGCTTCACCTGCTGCTCGACGAGCGCGGCCGCGTGTTCTCCCGCCAGGAGCTTATAGAGCGTATATGGCCAAAGGACGTGCTCGTGCTCGACCGCACGGTGGACGTCAACATCACCCGTCTGCGCAAGAAGATAGGCCGCTTTGCCAAGTGCATCGTCACGCGCCTGGGCTTTGGATATTACTTTGACGCATAAAATCGTAAAGTATAAAAATAAATTGTAAATTGTAAATTATAAATTATAAATTATCATGAGGCTGTCAGTAGGAAAACGACTCTATTTCAGTGTCCTTGCCGTGTTTCTTGTGTTTGCCGTGTCGTTCATCGTGTTCCAGCAGACTCGCGAGAAACAGTATAAGGTGGACACGCTCAACCTGAAGCTACAGGACTACAACTCACGCATGGAGGAATACCTGCGGCTCTTTCCCGACAAGTCGGAGGACGCGCTCGACCGCTACGTCAAGTCGCACTACATGCCGAGCCTGCGCGTCACGTTTGTGCGCCCCGACGGACGCGTGATATACGACAGCGAGCTGAAGGACTACTCCCGCGTGGCCAACCACGCCTCGCGCCCAGAGGTGGCTGCCGCCATGCGCTACGGCACAGGCTCAACGGTGGAGCGCAACAGCAAGACGCTCAAGGGCGACTTCTTCTACTCTGCCACCTATTTTCCTGCCGACTCGCTCATCATCCGCTCGGCGCTTCCCTACACCAGCGACCTGTCGAAGTCGCTGCAGGCCGACCAACACTACATCTGGTTTGCCATCGGCGCCATACTGCTGCTCACGGTAATCCTCTACCGCTTCACGTGGCGCCTGGGCGAGAACATCCAGCGCCTGCGCACCTTCGCCTCGCGTGCCGACCATGGTGAGTCGCTCGACACGGAAGACCTCATCGGATTCCCGCCCGACGAGCTTGGCGAGATTGCCGAGCGCATAATCAAGATATACAAGCGCCTGCAGACCACCCGGCGCGAACAGGACGTGCTCAAGCGCCAGCTCACGCAGAATATCGCCCACGAGCTCAAGACGCCTGTGGCGAGCATACAGGGCTACCTGGAGACGATACTTGAGCACCCCAATCTCTCCGACGGGATGCGCGAGCAGTTTCTGCGCCGCAGCTATGCCCAGAGCCAGCGCCTCACCTCGCTCCTCCAGGACATCTCCACGCTCAACCGCATGGACGACGCGCCGGAGCTGATAAGCAACGACGAGGTGAACATATCCGAGATTGTTGCCAACATACAGAAGGAGACAGCCCTGCAGCTACAGGAAAAACGGATGGCATTTGTCAACCACATGCCACAGGGAATAGTCGTCAAGGGTAACCCGAGCCTGCTCTACAGCGTGTTCCGCAACCTCACCGACAACGCCATCGCCTACGCCGGCATTGGCACCACCATCACCATCAGCGCGTCGCGCAGCGAGGAGGCCGACGACGATGACGAGCCGCGCTGGAACTTCACCTTCAGCGACAATGGAGTGGGGGTGCCGGCGGAGCACCTGCCGCGCCTGTTCGAGCGCTTCTACCGTGTCGACAAGGGACGCTCGCGCAAGATGGGAGGCACCGGACTGGGTCTCGCCATCGTCAAGAACGCCGTGCTGCTGCACGGGGGAACGATAAGCGTGCACAACAACGAGGGCGGCGGACTGCGCTTCGACTTCTCGCTTAAAGAATGATAGTAGAGTATGTGTCGAAACGCAATATAGCAACTTTATCCGTGGCGGAGGTCTCTGGCCTCCGCTGCAACTATTAAATATAAATTGCTATATATCAGGATATTAGTAATGTTTGCTTTCTGCGGAGGCCGGAGACCTCCGCCACGGATAATCCCAAAGTTAGAGTTTCGGCACACCCTTAGCAATTTATTTTTTTATTGAAGTCTTTTACTTATCCAATTATTATCGTTTTGTCCCTCTAAACGACAACTTCTGTTGTCTTACTTCGACCGTAGTAAGCACGTTGACCGACCGTAGTAAGCACGTTGACCGACCGTAGTAAGCACGTTGAACGGTCGAGGTAAGCACGTTGAACGGTCGGAGTAAGCCAACAAACAAGCACCTTTCAGCCAACAATAAATCAATATTCAGCCAACAAATCAGTATAAAAACATTTTAATTTTTGAATTTGTTGGGTATTTTTTTGTAAATTTGCAACGTTATTTCTTATATTTTAAAGTTCATTTTATCATCAAATGAGAAAGGACTGTTTGTATGAGCATCGGGGGGGATAGTATTCTTTCGTTGTTATTGCTTGTGTTAGCTTTGCTTGTGGCAAAGCCAACGGCTTCTTTGGGACAACAAGAGACCAAGGAGTACTATCAAGGGGTTTTGTTGCAGAGGCCTCATTATGACAAAAATGAAAGGTACTACACCGTCAAAAACCGGGGTGAGCTTCTATGGTGGGCTTTAAACAGTGGCAGCGCGGCTATTGTATTGGAGAACGACATTACAATATTGCCGACAGTTATCTGCGCGGCAGGTATGCTGGTGGCTTTGTTGGTGAAATGTCGAAAAATTACCAAAGCACAAGACTGTCTACCTACACTAACTGCTCGTTCAGAGGATATGTGGAGGGCTCGCAGTATGCCGGAGGTTTTGTGGGCTGGTATCGCACCTTCGGACGTTGTCGCTCCGCTGTATGGCTCGTTCAAGCAGATAGCCGCAAGCGACGTTGCAAGCGGCAACAGGATGTATGTGCTCGGAGTGTTCGACGACGAGACTGCCAATGGCGGCAAGTGCGAGAAGTTCGTGCGCGTGAAGGACACATATCGCCTGAGCCCGTTCCGCGCCTACCTCATGCTTCCAAACACACAGATGCTCAGCGGCTTGCTCCTGTCCATTGACGGCGATGGCGGCACAACAGGCATCGGCGGCGTCAATGGCGGCACAGGCATCGACGGCAACGGCAGGATGTACGACCTGTCGGGCCGACGCATCGTCAAGGCAGAACAGGGACAGGTGTATATAAAGAATGGAAAGAAGATAATAAACTTAAAGTAAAAAAACAATATTATAAAATGAACAGGAAAAAATATGTCAAGCCACAGATTGTAGAGATACAGCTGGCTTCAGAGTCAATGATACTTGCCGGCACAGGCCAGGCAAACATTGAGATTGACGACAGCAAGGAATATGGTGACGATGACGTGTCGCAGCGCTCGGCAAGTCTCACCGAACTCTTTGAATAATTGGGAGAGGGAGCGCCGAATAACTGGGAGAGGGGGCGCTGAATAACTGGGATAGGGGGCGCCCCGCCCCCGGTATAGCCAAGAATGGTTGTATCGGGGACGGGGCGCTTTTTTTATATGCTGGGGGCGAGGGCGCCCCCGCTCCCAGTTAATTTGTCTATATGTCCGAGTTTGTGTCGAAAAACATGAAATGAGGAATAAAAGTTGTTAAATGTTGTGGGTGTATGTGTCGTATTATTATTAATGTTGGTAACTTTGCAGTCGGAAAACTTGCAGCGATTGTTTAGTTTTCTTAAACGGTGATAACTTTTCTATAAAAAAGGTATAAAAGGGAAAATAATATTTTAGTAACAAATAGGTATGAAGAAAACAAAGATTTTATTGGTTGCAGCTTTGACTGCAGTGCTCGCCTCTTGTGGTGGCGGCAAGAGTGGTGGTAAGCCCGACTTCGGCGACAATGAGTATGCCGTGCGTACGGTGCAGGGCCAGAACGCTGACCTCCAGACCACTTATCCCGCAACAATCAAGGGTGTTCAGGACGTGGAGATCCGTCCGAAAGTTTCTGGTTTCATCACAAAGCTTTGCGTTAAGGAAGGCCAGGCTGTTAAGGCCGGTCAGCTGCTCTTCGTCATCGACAACGTGACCTACGCTGCCGCTGTACGCCAGGCAAAGGCTGCCGTGAACGCTGCCAAGGCACAGCTCAACACTGCACGTCTTACATACACAAACTCTGAGAAGCTGTTCAAGAACAATGTGATCGGTTCTTACGAACTCCAGTCTGCCAAGAACGCCATGGAGAGCGCTGCCGCTTCAGTAGCACAGGCTGAGGCTGCCTACGTTTCGGCAAAGCAGAACCTCGACTTCTGCTACGTGACGAGCCCTGCAACAGGCGTCATCGGCGACCTGCCTTACCGCGTGGGCGCATTGGTTAGCGCCAGCTCACAGGAGCCGCTCACAACCGTGTCGAACAACTCTACAATGCAGGTTTACTTCTCAATGACCGAGAAGGACATCCTCGACATGACCAAGACAGCAGGCGGCATCCACGCTGCCATCTCAAGCTATCCGGCTGTCAAGCTGCAGCTTGCCGACGGTACCATCTACAACCATCCGGGAAAGGTGGCAACAGTGAGCGGCATTGTTGACCCGACTACAGGTTCTGTGTCGATGCGCGCCGACTTCCCGAACCCGGAGCATCTGCTCAAGAGTGGCGCTTCTGGCTCTATCGTTGTGCCTCACTCAGCCAACGGTGCTGTGATTATCCCGCAGGACGCTGTTGTTGAGGTGCAGGACAAGCACTTCGTTTACGTGGTTGGCAAGGACAACAAGGTGAAGTACACTCCTGTGACCATCAACCCGCAGAACGATGGCAAGAACTACATCATCACCTCAGGTCTTAACGTTGGCGACCGTTTCGTTGTGAACGGCGTTTCATCCCTCCAGGACGGTATGCAGATCAAGCCTATCTCTGAGGCCCAGTATGCCGAGAAGCTGAAGAAGACCGAGGAAATGGGTGCCGACCAGGGCGACCTGAGCAAGCTGAAGAAGGACTTCGGAAAGTAATTTAACGACTAAAGAAGATACAGAATGAAATTAGATAGATTTATCAAGCGCCCGGTGCTCTCCACGGTGATTTCAATCCTCATCGTGATTCTGGGTGTACTCGGCCTGGTGTCGCTGCCTATCGAGCAGTACCCGAACATGGCGCCGCCTACCATCACGGTGCGCGCCAGCTATTCAGGAGCCAACTCCGAGACAGTGCTCAACTCCGTGCTTGCACCGCTGGAGGAGCAAATCAACGGTGTGGAGGGCATGACCTACATGACCTCTTCTGCCACCAACGACGGTTCGGCAACAATCACCGTATACTTTAAGCAGGGCATGGACCCTGACATGTGTCAGGTGAACGTGCAGAACCGTGTGTCGCAGGCTTCAGCCTTGCTGCCTGCCGAGGTGACAAAGGCCGGTGTGACGGTGGCAAAGCGCCAGTCGTCTACCGTTATCCTCTTCGGTCTTACCGCCGACGACGACCGCTACGATGACGAGTTCCTCGCCAACTACGCCAACATCAACGTTATCCCTGCCATCAAGCGTGTCAACGGTGTGGGTGAGTGCCAGTCGTTCTCGCAGAAGGACTACACCATGCGCCTCTGGATCGACCCGGTGAAGATGAAGAGCTACGGCCTCATTCCTACAGACCTCACGGGCGTCCTCTCGCAGCAGAACGTTGAGGCAGCCCCTGGTTCTGTGGGCGAGCAGAGCGACAACCAGTATCAGTACACATTCCGCTATAAAGGTCGTCTGAAGACTCCTGAGGAGTTCGGCGACATGATCATCAAGTCGACCACCGACGGCCAGACCATCCGCGTGAAGGATGTGGCCCGCGTGGAGATGGGTGCCCTCTCATATACCGTAGAGTCAAAGAACAACGGCAAGCCTTCAGTCACCATGATGGTGACGCAGACCGCCGGCTCCAACGCTACCGAGATTGCCACCAACATCAAGAAGCTCCTTAAGGAGCAGGAGGCATCAATGCCGCCGGGACTCCACTTCGACATCATGCAGGACGTTACGGAGTTCCTCTTCGCATCTATCGAGGACCTTGTGAAGACCCTCTGCGAGGCGTTCGTGCTTGTGTTCATCGTGGTGTACATCTTCCTCCAGGACACACGCTCAACGCTTATCCCGTTGATTGCCGTGCCTGTGTCGTTGATTGGTACATTCTTCTTCCTCTACGCGTTCGGCTTCTCGCTGAACTTGCTGACACTCGCCGCCCTCGTGCTTGCCATCGCCATTGTGGTGGACGACGCCATCGTGGTTGTGGAGGCCGTACATGCCAAGCTCGACCTTGGCTACAAGTCGGCCCGCACAGCGTCCATCGACGCCATGAACGAGATTTCGGGTGCCATCATCTCAATCACCCTCGTTATGTCGTCGGTGTTCATCCCGGTGTCGTTCATGGGTGGTACGTCAGGTGCATTCTACCGTGAGTTCGGTATCACAATGGCCATCTCAATCATCATCTCGGCTCTTAACGCCTTGACACTCTCTCCGGCACTTTGTGCAATCTTGCTGAAGCCGAAGTCTGAGGACGGCAAGGAGCGCAAGATGTCGATGATAGACCGTTTCCACGCATCGTTCAACGCCGCCTACGGCAAGGTGCAGGAGAAGTACACCAAGGGTGTGCGCCATCTCGTTGAGCGTCCTATCCTCGCTATCGGTGCCGTAATCGTGGGCATCGCAGTTATGGGTGTTCTCATGTCGACAACAAAGACAGGTCTTGTGCCTGACGAGGATACTGGTACCGTGTTCTGTACCGTTTCAACACCTCCGGGAACATCTATGAAGAAGACCAACGAGGTGATGGACGAGGTAGACCGCATGCTCGCCACCAACCCGGCTATCCAGAGCCGTATGCGTGTGACGGGTTACAACTTCATCGCAGGCCAGGGTTCCAACCAGGGTACGTTCATCATCAAGCTCAAGTCGTTTGAGGACCGCCAGAAGGAGGAAGGTCCGCTGAAGTACATCGGCGTACACAACCTCGGTTCCACAATGGTGCTCGGCATGATATACAAGCAGACCGCAGCCATCAAGGGTGCGCAGATTCTTGCCTTCCAGCCGCCTATGGTGCAGGGCTTCTCGGCAACCAACGGTATGACGTTCTCTATGCAGGACCGCACCGGTGGCGACGTGAACAAGTTCTACGAGATCACACAGAAGTTCATCGCAGAGCTTAACAAGCGTCCGGAGATTACCAACGCCATGACATCTTACGACACACGCTACCCGCAGTACAAGCTCGATGTTGACGTGTCGAAGTGTAAGCAGAGCGGCATCGACCCGTCTACAGTGCTCACAACAATGCAGGGCTACTATGGCGGTATGTATGCTTCAAACTTCAACTCTTACGGTAAGCTCTACCGTGTGTACATCCAGGCCGCACCGCAGGACCGCGCCGACCTGAAGAGTCTCGACAACATCTACGTGCGCACAGCCGCAGGCGAGATGTCGCCTATCAAGGAGTATGTCAACCTGAGCCGTGTGTACGGCCCGCAGGAGATTGACCGTTTCAACCTCTTCACGTCAATCAACGTGAACGCCTCGGCTGCTTCGGGATATTCTACCGGCGACGCCATCAAGGCAATGGCAGAGGTCGCAAAGACCACACTGCCGCAGGGCTACACCTACGAGTTCTCCGGTTTGACACGTACCGAGCAGGAGTCTTCAAACTCTACTGCCATCGTGTTCGTGCTCTGTCTGACATTCGTGTACTTGATTCTTTCGGCACAGTATGAGTCATACATACTGCCGCTGTCAGTAATCCTCTCAATACCGTTCGGTCTTGCAGGTGCGTTCATCTTCACCAACTTGTTTGGCAAGAACAACGACATCTACATGCAGATCGCGCTCATCATGCTTATGGGTCTTCTCGCCAAGAACGCCATCCTTATCGTGCAGTTCGCCCTTGAGCGCCGCCAGACAGGTATGGCCATCTCATGGTCGGCAGTGCTCGGTGCTTCGGCCCGTCTGCGTCCTATCTTGATGACCTCTCTCGCCATGATCATCGGTCTTCTTCCGTTGCTCATGCCTTGGGGTGTAGGCTACAACGGCAACATGACTCTCGGTGCCGCAGCCGTAGGCGGTATGCTTATCGGTATGCTCTGCCAGATTATGGTTGTGCCGGCTCTGTTCTACATCTTCCAGACTCTGCAGGAGAAGATCAAGCCTATCGAGTTTGAGAACGACCGCGCAGACGTTGACAGCGAAATCCAGCAGTACACCAACCCGTTCGTGGCTGGAGCATTGCAGGAGAAGATAGACAAGAGTACGAAGTAAAATAGTGTAAGAAAAATGAAACTCAACAAGATAATTCTTTTCGCAGCCGGCACATTGCTTATGACCAGTTGCGGATTATATACAAAGTACGAGCGCCCGGAGGTTAACACCAAGGGCCTCGTGCGCGACACACAGAGCGCAACCGACACCCTCGCCGTGGCAGACACGACAAGCTTCGGCAACCTGCCGTGGCGCTCGGTCTTCACCGACCCGCAGCTGCAGTCGCTCATCGAGAAGGGCTTGGCAAACAACACCGACCTCCTCAACGCAGCACTCAACGTGAAGACAGTGGAAGACCAGCTCATGGTGGCTAAACTCGCCTTCGTGCCGGGATTCACATTCTCACCGCAGGGAACAGTGGCTTCATGGGACGGCGGCAAGGCAACAAAGACCTACTCGCTGCCTATCTCTGCCTCTTGGAGCGTTGACCTCTTCGGCAACCTGCTCAACCAGAAGCGTTCGGCACAGATGGCACTCCTCGCAACGAAGGACTACCAGCAGGTGGTGCAGACAAAGGTGATTTCAAACATCGCCAACATGTACTACACACTCCTTATGCTCGACAAGCAGCTCCAGGTGGTCAGCGACATGACAAAGCTCACCGAGGAGACTTGGAACATAATGAAGATTCAGAAGGAGCTCGGCCGTGTGAAGGAAACTTCGGTGCAGAGTGCCGAGGCCAACTACTACTCAGTACAGGCACAGGCAACCGACCTGAAGCGCCAGATACGCGAGACCGAGAACTCGCTCTCGCTGCTTCTCGGCCAGCAGGCACAGACCATTCAGCGTGGCACGTTTGATGGCCAGTCGCTTCCGACTGAGTTCTCAACAGGTGTGAACATCCAGTTGCTAAACAACCGTCCCGACGTTCACTACGCCGAGATGTCGCTCGCACAGTGCTTCTACAACGTCAACACGGCACGCTCGAAGTTCTATCCCAACATCACAATCTCCGGCACAGGCGCCTTCACAAACTCAGCAGGTGCAGGCATCGTGAACCCGGGCAAGTGGCTCCTCTCTGCCGTTGGCTCACTCACTCAGCCTATCTTCGCCCACGGACAGCTCATCGCAGGTCTGAAGGTGGCAAAGAACCAGCAGGAGCAGGCCTACAACACATGGCAGCACGCCGTGCTGTCGGCTGGCTCGGAGGTGAGCAACGCCCTCGTGCTGTACAACTCGTCGGACGAGAAGTCGAAGCTTGAGGAAAAGCAGGTGGAGAGCCTGAAGAAGAACGTCGACTACAACAAGATGTTGTTTAACGACGGTTCCGCAACCTACCTTGAGGTAATCACCGCACAGCAGAGCCTCCTCAACGCCGAGCTTTCCAAGGTGGCTGACGACTTCTACAAGATGCAGGCTGTCGTGAACCTCTACTACGCATTGGGCGGAGGAAGATATTAATCTTTAAAACTTGAAAATTATGATAAGTGACAAAGCATATATAGCCCCGGGCGCTAAGATTGGCAACAACGTGACAATCTACCCGTTCGCTTACATCGAGGACGATGTTGTGATTGGCGACGACTGCATCATCTATCCTTACGTGAGCATAATGAAGGGCACACGCATGGGCCGCGGCAACAAGGTGTATCAGAACACGGTGCTCGGCGCAGAGCCGCAGGACTTCAACTTCAAGGGCGACGCTACCAGCCTTGTTATCGGCGACGAGAACATCTTCCGCGAGAACGTGGTTGTAAACCGCGCCACATTCACTGACGGCGAGACACGCATCGGCAACCGCAACTTCTTCATGGAGGGTGTGCACATCTCTCACGACACCAAGGTTGAGGACTACGTGACATTCGGCTACGGTACTAAGATTGCCGGTGATTGTGAGGTTCACAGTGCCGTTATCTTCTCGTCTGGCGTTATCGTCAACGCCAAGGTGCGTGTTGGTGGTGCATCGATGGTTACAGGCGGTGTGCGCATCTCGAAGGATGTGCCTCCGTTCATCGTGGCTACCGACAACCCTGTGCGCTATGCCGGCGTGAACGAGAGCCTGCTGAAGCAGTCGGGCACATCGGATAAGATCATCGCCCACATCGCCAATGCCTACCGTCTTGTGTTCCATGGCCAGACCAGCGTGTTCGACGCCATCAACCAGATTAAGGAGCAGGTGCCGCCGGGCAAGGAAATCAACTCTATCGTGAAGTTCCTTGAGGGCAGCAAGATAGGCATCATCAGCAAGATTTAAAAAACAGCACCCTTGAAATACAAATATTATATAAACAGAAATTTCATACCTTTTATATATTAGTGTTGTTATTTCAAAAGAAGCGGCAAGGTAGACGTGACGTCCACCTTGCCGCTATATTTTTATGGATATATCTCGATGTTTTTCATGGATATATCTCGATGTGGCTACTGCCCGAGTTTCCGTTTTTAATGATGCGAATCTGCGTTGTGATGCGTTCGCTCATTGTGTCGGTGTGGCTAATCACTCCCACCTTCTTGCCCTGCGACGACTGCAGCATGGCGAGCGAGTCGATGACCGTGGCGAGCGTGTCGGGGTCGAGCGTACCGAATCCCTCATCGATGAATAGGTTGTCGAACGAGATGTTGCGCGACGACAGTGCCGACAGACCGAGGGCCAACCCGAGCGACACGATGAATGTCTCGCCGCCCGACAGCGACGTTGTGTCGCGTATGTCGTCGGCACGGTCGTGGTCTATAACCCTTATTCCGAGCGAGTGGCGCACTTGCACCAGTTCGTAGCGGCTGTTGAACTTGCGTATCTCGGCGTTGGCATGAGCTATGAGAAAGCTCAGTGTGTAGCATTGTGCAATCTTGCGCAGCGTGCGTCCGTCGGTGCCTATGGCGTCGGTTATGGCAGTCCATTCGTTAGCCTCCTGTTCGGCTTGCTGCTTGGTGTCGTGCATAATGCCCATTTGTTGCCGTGCGCGGTCGTAGCGTTGCTTGCGCGACTTTGCCTCTATCAGTTCCGTGTCGGGACGCGATTCAAGCTCCTTCTTTTTGGCAGTGAGATTTTCACGGGTGTCTTGTGGCTTATTGGCCTGATGCCCGTTGTGTTGGCGTGTCTCGTTGTCGAACAGCGTTTGGATTTTTATAAGTGCATCTTTCTTGGTCTGTATGTCGTGCCGGATTTGCTCCCAGTTGTCAGTGGAGGAGTAGAGTAGGGCAATGTCGTCGATAGTGACCATGGCTTCAACGTTTTTACTGTTGAAATTGTCAATCCATTCCGTCAGCTCACGATTCTTGTCGGCCAGTGTCTCGGCTGCGGCTTGTCGTTGTTTCTGGGCGGCAGACAGTCTTCCGTTGAGCGTTCCGAGTTTGCTGTTTAGCTGGGCAATGTATTCGCTCTTCTTGCCAGCATTGTCGTCGGCATCCTTCGTGGCCTTTGTGAGCATGTCCTCATAAGAGTCAGGCTCCTTGTCGCCAATTTCCGCTTTCATGTCCTCCTTTAGTTTTGTGGCGGCGGCTTCAGCCTCGTTTGCCGCTTTGGTGGCTGTGGCAAGAGCCTCATTCTTCTCTTTGAGCGAGGCTTGCAGGTTGGCGGTGCGGTCCTTTACGGTGGCAAGGGTAGTCTCGGCAGCGGTCTTCTGCTGTTCGGCTTGCTTCAGCTTTTTGTCGGCAAGTTCCTTGTATTCAGCCAACATTCCCTCTGTCTTGTCCTTGGCTTTCCGCAACTTCTCAATGTTTTGGCAGAGCATGTTGTACGCCTTCAGTGCTGTGGTCGCATCGTGTGCCTGTCGGTCGAATTCAGGCAGAGAGTCGTTTAGCGCGGCAATGTCGGTAGGCCAGTCGGAGTGCTTGTCGTGTATGGCATTCCACTTGTTGGTGATGTTCGTTATGTCGTTGTCAAGCGACTTTATGGATACATCTATTTGACTTATGCTTCCGTTCATCTTGCCCGACTCTTCGGTGAGTTTGGTCTTCCTTGCCGTCATTTCATTAAGCAGGGTCTCCTTCTTTTTTATGAGCATAGCCATCTCCGTAATCACAGGCTCAATGGCATCCTTTTCGGCGTAAGGGTGGTGGGTGGCGCCGCACAGCGGACACGGCTTACCCTCGTGCAGACCGAGGCGGTGCGTCTGCCAGTCGCTGCTTGTCATCAGCGTGTGCGTATGGCGCAGGGTGTCGAGTTCGCTTTTTGTCTCGTCAATGTTAAGCTTGCCCAGTTCTGCTGTAGTGTCGGCGAGGCGTTGCTTCAGTTCTTCCTGTTCATGCGATTTTTTCTTGCGTTCCGCTTTCTTCTCGCCAAGTTCTCGCAGTGTGCTCACCGCCTCCTTGATGTCGGCCAGAGCGTTGTCGGCAGTGGTTTTGGCGTTCTGGAGAGCCTCGGCGTCGATGCCGTCGCCCTTTGTCCTTTCTGTGTCATAAGCGTTTCGGGCTTCAGTGGCCGACTGTGTGAGTTTTTGGCATTGTTCTTCAGTCTCTGTTTTCAGTGAAGCGTAAGTTTTCGACAGCTCCGTAAACTCTTTCTCCGCCTTTGCTATGTCCTCCGTATTCTTTTCGATAGCTTGCTTTGCCAGTTTTGCGGAGTCATTGGCGTTGGCCACATTCTGCTTTTTCTCTGCTACGGCCTTCAATGTGGCAGTAAGTTCAGCCTTTATGGAACGGGCACGGTTGATGTGTGGCTTCTGCTTTTCAAGTTCTTCGTGCGAGGCTTTCGCTGTTGCCTTCAGCTTGTCGAGTGTTGCTGTCTCGTTTTCGATGTCGGATTTCAGCACTTTCATAGACTCCTCTGCATGCTTTATCTCATTGTCAATCTTGCCTATGGCTTGCTTTGTCTCCTTGGCATCCTTGTATATCGTGACGGCAGTGAGCGTGGCGTCGTGCAAGGTAAGTCGTGATGCCATGTCGTCGCATGACTTTATTTCAAGTTTTGCAGAGTCGAGCTTTGTTGCCAATTCCTTCAGGTCAATGCTGTATTTATCCTCTCGTGCATACCACTCAAGTGCCGTTTTCACAGCGTCCAGTTCCTTTTTGTTCTGTCTTGCCTGCTCTTCGAGTGCTGCAATCTTGGAGTTCAGTTCGGCCAGTTGTTCATCTGTGAGGTCATCCTGCTCGTAGGCTGCGAGTTGCGCCTTTATATCTTTCAGCCTGTCGGCGGCAATCCGGCGGTGCTCGTCAATCTTGATGCTTATGCGGCTGTAAGTCTCTTCGCCACCTATAAGCTTCTCAAGCAGTTCGTAGCGTTCGTTCTCCTTGGCGTTGAGGAAGTTGGCAAACGAGCCTTGCGCTATGAGCACCGTGCGCAGAAACTGCTCGTAGTCGAGTCCGATGATGTCGTTGAGCGAGTTCCAGTCGGCAGCCTCTTCAGTTATTTTGCCGTCCTTGTCGGTTATTTTGAACAGCAAGGTGTGCGCGTTCTCGTATCTCACACGCTGGAACCGCACGTGCCATTCAGCCCGGTACACGCATCCGTTGTTGGCGAGAAACGTCAGTTTGCTGTATCCCCGTTTCCGTCCGCGTGTCAGAATGTTGCGGCTGTCGGTAGGCGCCAGTCGGTTGTTCTCGCCGTCCTCTGGGCTGCCGAATATCTCGATGTTCTGGTTGCGGTCGCCCTTGCGGCGCGGGTATCGTGGCGCGCGGTTGTACAGAGCTAGGCAGATGGCGTCGAGCAGTGTAGACTTGCCGCTGCCCGTGGGGCCAACGATGCTGAATATTGTGCTGTCGGCAAGTGCCCCATGCTCAAAGTCGATGGTCTCGCCGTCGGGGCGGTCGAGCGAGGCGAGGTTGAGTATTTCAAGTTTCAGGAATTTCATGATGTCGTCTTTGTTGTAGTTTTATCGATGTTGCTGGTTGCAGTCGTCGGTGGAAATCTCGTTCATCACTTCGCGCAGCATCTCCTCCTGCCGCTCCGACATCTCCACGCCGTGCTTTATGGCGAAAGCCTCGCGCAGAGTGTCCATGGGATTGCGGTTCAGAATGTCGTCGATGCTCGCTATGTGTTGCGATCCGCTTATGGTCGACAGGTCGAGTTGCGGCATGATCTTCTGTATCTTGCACAGCACGGCATCCTTTGTTGCGACTGTGTTCTCAAGCTCGCGTATGTCGTCGGCCGACACCTTCTCTATTGCCACGCGCAGCACGACATACTCGAAATGGTCGCTCAGTTGGTTGTCGGTGCGGTCGGCGAGTTCCTGGCGGATGAGCTTTTGCAGTTTCTTGGGCGTCAGTTGCTCATCGGTCTCGGGCAGGATGCGCAGACGGTGTTGAGGCTCATACTCCAGAAACTCCACACTCGTTTCGTGTCCACTGCCTATGTTCACGAGGTCGACGCCGTGCCGATAGTCCTTCTCGGCAAACGACATTGGCAGTGCGCTGCCCGTGTAGCGTGCCCAGTCGGTGCCCCATATATGCTGGCGTTTGTGTATGTGTCCGCACGTCATATAGTCGGGGTGGTCGCTCCAGTTGTCGATGCTCACCTCCTCCTGTCCTCCGACTATAATCTTCTCGCTTGCGTCGTCATTGGCGATGTCGGTGCCACGGGCGTATATATGCGCCATCATTATGGTGGGTGAGTCGGGGTATAGCGTGCGTCCACGCTCGGTAAGCTCGTGCAGGAACCGGTTCACGCCGCGCGAATAGTTGTCGTCGCCAATGATGTCGCTGCGCAGATAGGGCACGGCGAGCACCGTTGCGCTTTCGCCGTCGGCGTTGTGAATGGGTATCACGAGGTCGTCGTAGTCGATGAGCCAGTTGCCCTTGCCGTCGTTGCCGTCGGCAGACGGTCGCCAAGTGCGGTGCACGTTGCCCCTTATCTCCACCCGGTATCGCTCAAGCAGCGGTCGTGGAGCCTCAAGGCGGTTGGCAGAGTCGTGGTTGCCGGCTGTTATGATGATGGTCATGTCGGGGCACGCCTGTGTTGCGTCGGCAAGAAACTCGTAGTATGCGCTCTGTGCCGCTGCCGACGGGTTGCCGTTGTCGAACACGTCGCCGGCAATGAGCAGCGCGTCGGGCTTGTGCTTCCTTGTCTGGTCAAGAAGCCAGTTAAGGAAATGCCGGTGCTCGGGCAGTCGGTCGTTGCCGTGAAACAGGTTGCCGAGGTGCCAGTCGCTTGTGGTTATTATTTTCATTTAAGAATAGTTTTAAGCTGGTTTCATTCGTATTATTCCAATATATCCTCATTCTTCAGAAACTGGAACAGCCCCATGAACACATATCCATTATTGTCGGTGTAAGTGGCGATGTCGTCGCCGACGATGATGACTTTACGGAAAGAGTCGTCAATTTTCTTGAGTGACGCCAGTTCCTGTTCACGCTTTTCTTCTGTTGGCATGGCGTAAGCCGACTGTATATAGTATTTGTTGAGGCCGTTGGTCGCAATGAAGTCAATCTCATATTGCTGGTATGTGCTTTTGCCGTCGCACATTACACGACTCTCCACAACGCCCACGTCTACAAGATAGCCACGTATGCGCAGTTCGTTGTAGATTACGTTTTCCATAATGTGCGTCACTTCCTGCTGCCGGAAGTTCAGCCTGGCATTGCGCAGGCCTACATCCACAACGTAGTATTTCTTGATGCTCTCGTAATACTTGCGCCCTTTCACGTTGTAGCGTCGCGCTCCCTCAAAGAGGAAGGCATTCTCCAGGTATTGCATGTAGGAGCTTACCGTCTCGACGTCAACTTTCACGTGCTGCACGCTTTCCAATGTGTTGCGTATTTTGTTTGGGTTTGTCAGCGAACCTATCGACGAGCACAGCGAGTCGACAAGGTTCTCCAGTGCCCCTCGGTTTTTTATTCCGTTGCGTTCCACTACATCGTCTATGTAGGTCTTTTTCCAAAGGCGTTGCAGGTAGCTTATTTTCTGCTCGGGTGTGGGTTGGTTGCGCAGCGCAGGCATCCCCCCGTATGTGTAGTATTCTTTCCAAAGTTCATTTATCGGTTCTGTGCGGTCGGTGCAGAATTCCTTGAATGAGAAAGGATACACCCTCACCTCATCGCCACGTCCACGAAATATGGTGTTGATGTCACTTGAAAGGAATTTGGAGTTGCTGCCAGTTATGTACACATCAACATTGTCGTGTGCATTCAGCCCGTTTACAATGCGCTCAAATCCCTCAACCATTTGTATCTCGTCGAGGAACACATAGTAGTGCTCGCTGTCGCTTTTTATCTGTGAGTACAGGTGGCGTTTCAGCACAACGGGTTCTGTCAGGTCATCGCCGAAAAGATCCTCGTCGGTGTCAAATGATACGCAGATGATGTTGCTTTCCGCTACACCTTGCCCAATCAAATAGTCATGGTATACCTTTTTTAGTAGCCATGACTTGCCGCAACGACGGGTGCCAGTAATGATTTTCACATCACCATTGTCACGTCTGTTGATTAATTTTTGCAGATAAACCTGCCTGTTGATATAATTGCTCATGTTCTTCAAATCGAAATTTACTGCAAATTTACAGTAAATTTCGGATAGAGAGGGTATTCAAATCGAAATTTACTGTAATTTTACAATAAATTTCGGATAGATATAGTACTCAAATCGAAATTTACTGCAAATTTACAGTAAATTTCGATTTAGGCGCTTCACTTGCTGTTTTGGCAAGCCGTGCTTGTTAAGCTTTAGCAACCATTAGTAAGCCGCAATGCACTCAATCCCTTCAGCCGCCACGCGGTCGCGAATGTTGTCAAGGTCTTCGTGCGTGGCCTTGCGTAGGGTGGGGCATGGAGTCTCGCGGTCGATGGTGTATATCATCACCTCAGAGGGGCGTATGCGGCGCACTGCATCGAGCCAGGGCTGCACGAAGCGGTCGTCGATGTTGGTCACGTCGCGCCCTTGGTCGTCGGTGCCGCGCATGAACATGGTCTGTATTATGCAGTGGCCATGGAACGACTGCATTTCCTCGATTATCTTCTCAACGTCGTAGGCTGGTGACACTGGGCGGTCCACCTTATTTATATATATAGGGTCAACGGTGTCGAGCTTCATGATGTTGTTGTCTACGAGCATGAGAGCGCGGTGAACGTCGGGGCGGTGGGCGAGTGTCGAGTTGGTCAGCACCGACACCTTGGCGGTGGGGTAGTACTTGTCGCGCAGTCGTATGGTGTCCTCAATGATGCTGAGGAAGTCGGGATGCCCTGTCGGTTCGCCGTTGCCCGAGAAGGTTATCACGTCGAGGGCAGAGCCATCGGCGTGCATCTCCTTCAGTTTCTGCTCAAGACACTCGGCTATGTGGATGCGTGTTGGGCGCGGTGATGTGGTGCGGCGCGAGGCGTTGTAGCCCACTTCGCAGTAGATGCAGTCGAACGTGCAAATCTTTCCGTCGCTCGGATTGACGTTCACTCCGAGCGAGATGCCCAGGCGGCGGCTGTGTATCGGTCCGACGATGGGCGATGGATAGAGAATGGTTGACATAATGTTCTTGTATGTTTGTTTTTGGCAAAATTACTAAAAAATACAGTCGCATGTCTAAAAACATGCGGTAAATTTGTGCGAAACGGCAACAGTGGTCTGCTTAGTCTGCCATTGCATGTTAATTGTAGTTAATCACTCGCCTATGCGGTTTTTTTTTTGTTATTTTGCAAGAAATTAGGTAAAATATATCCATCAGCAATGGCTAAAAGAAGAAAAAGTACCCGCAATCGGCAAGGATTGCAGGCTGTAACGTTGTGCATAAGCACGGCAATGGTGCTTATACTGTTGGGACTTGTGGTGTTTTCGGTGCTTACCGCGCGCAACCTCTCGACCTATGTAAAGCAGAACATCGTGGTGACAATGATGCTTCAGGACGACATGACGCCCGGCGAGGCACAGCAGTTCTGTGCCAAGTTGAAGCAGCGTCCGTATATCTGCAAGCTCGACTATATCAGCAAGGAACAGGCTCTGCGCGAGGGAATAAAGACACTTGGCGCCGACCCGCGCGAGTTTGCCGACACCAACCCGTTCCTCTCGTCTATAGAGATAACGCTGAAAGCCGACTATGCCAACAGTGATTCGCTGCGCTATATCTCAAACGAGTTGAAGAGCTATCCGAAGGTGAGTGAGGTGAAATACCAGAAGGACTTGATTGACAGTGTCAACCAAAACATAGCCAAGATAAGCATCGTGCTCCTGACTGTGGCGTTGCTGCTGACCATCGTGTCGTTTGCGCTCATCAACAACACCGTGCGCCTGAGCATCTATGCCCGTCGCTTCTCCATCCACACGATGAAGCTTGTCGGCGCGTCGTGGGGATTCATTCGCCGTCCGTTCGTGCGCCGCTACATGCTGCTCGGCCTGCTTGCCGCAATAATTGCGTGCGTGGCGCTTGGCGGAGCGATATACGTGCTTTACATGTATGAGCCTGACGTGCTTGAGGTGCTTACGTGGCAAGTGCTTGCCATCACAGCCGGCACGGTGGTGTTCTTCGGACTGTTCATCACGGCGATTTGTTCTACAATATCCGTCAACAAGTTCCTGCGCATGAAGGCTGGCGACCTGTACAAGATATAATGTATGGAGGTGTCGAGCTCCTGCTCGACACAGATATATAATATTGTAATATAAAAAAATTAAAATAATGGACAAAAGAAATTATGCTTTCGACAAGGTAAACTTCATTCTGATTGCAGTCGGAATGTTGGTTGTCATTCTTGGTTTCATTCTCATGAGTGGCGGCGGCAGTAACGAAACCACGTTCTCGCCGGACATCTTTAGCGTGCGCCGCATCAAGGTAGCGCCGGTTGTGTGCTTCCTTGGCTTTATCTCAATTATTTATGCGATAATAAGAAAACCGAAAGACAATAATAACGATTGAAATATTGAACGATTGAAATATTGAACGATTGAAATATTGAACGATTTCCATTTTTCCATATTTCAATTTTTCCATATTTCCATATTTAAATATTTAATAGATGGATTGGTTACAAGCTCTTGTCCTTGGCATTATCCAGGGACTTACAGAATATCTGCCTGTCAGCAGTAGTGGTCATCTTGCCATTGGTTCGGCACTCTTTGGAATGCAGGATCCAGAGGCAAACCTCGCCTTCACAGTGGCTGTACACATAGCGACAGTGCTCAGCACACTCGTCATACTGTGGAAGGAGATTGACTGGATATTGAAGGGACTCTTCAAGTTTGAGATGAACGCCGAGACAAAATACTTCCTCAACATCATCGTGTCGATGATACCAGTAGGCATCGTCGGTGTGTTCTTCAAGGACAAGGTGGAGGAAGTTTTTGGTGAGGGGCTGCTCGTTGTCGGCTGTTGCTTGCTCGTGACGGCACTTCTGCTCGTGTTCTCTTATTATGCGAAGCCGCGCCAGCGTGAGCACATTTCTATGAAGGATGCCTTCATCATCGGCATTGCACAGGCTGTAGCTGTACTCCCGGGTCTGTCGCGTTCTGGCTCTACCATCGCCACCGGCTTGCTGCTTGGCAACAAGAAGGAGTCGCTTGCGCAGTTCTCGTTCCTCATGGTCATTCCTCCAATTCTCGGCGAGGCACTGCTCGACGTGATGAAGGCAATGAAGGGCGATGCCAACGCTTTCGGCGGCATCGACACCTTGCCGCTTGTTGTTGGTTTTGTGGCTGCTTTTGTCAGTGGCTGCATTGCCTGCAAGTGGATGATTAATATTGTGAAGAAGGGCAAGCTTGTATGGTTCGGCGTATACTGTGCCATTGCAGGTGTTGCGACAATCGTTTGCTCACTTCTCTAAAAAAACAGGAACACATTAAATGAATTTCACCAAAGGCGAAATCATCGCCGTCAACAAACCCCTTGGCATGACGAGTTTCTGCGCCTTGGCGTATGTGCGCAAGCGCATCAGTATGCGTCTCGGCGTGAAGCGCATCAAGATTGGTCATGCCGGAACGCTCGACCCACTTGCAACAGGTGTGCTCGTGCTTTGCACAGGCAAGTTCACAAAGCGCATTGAGGAGTTCCAACTCCACGGCAAGGAATATACAGCCACGCTGCAGCTCGGCGCCACAACGCCAAGCTACGACATGGAGCATCCCGTCAATGAGACCTATCCTACCGACGGCATCACGCGTGAGCGCATCGAACAGGTGCTGAAGCAATTTGAGGGTGACATCGAACAGGTGCCGCCTACGTTCAGCGCCTGCAAGATAGGAGGCCAGCGTGCCTATAACCTGCGCCGCAGCGGTCAGGACGTTGAACTCAAGCCAAAGCACATACGCATCGACGAGATAGAGCTTACAGGTTTCGACCCCGAGAAGATGCAGATGTCAATACGCGTGGCATGTGGCAAGGGCACCTATATCCGAGCCTTGGCACGCGACATCGGCAGGGCTCTTGACTCAGGCGCCTACCTTACCGAGCTTTGCCGCACACGCTCGGGCGACTACCGCGTGGAGAACTGCATCGAGCTGAAGCAGTTTGACGAGTGGCTTGCCCAGCAGACTATAGAAACTACAGAAGATGAATAAATATTAAAGCAGGACTATGAAGTTATCACAGTTTAAATTCAAATTACCCGAAAGTCAGATCGCACTCTATCCTCACAGCATCTACCGTGAGTTCGAGAACGACAAGGGCGAGAAGGAAACCTTCCGCATCACACGCCGCGACGAGTGCCGACTGATGGTTTTGCACAAGAAATCTCAAACTATCGACATGTTCAAGAAGGACGCCGACGGAAAGCCTATTGAGGGCGAATACCTCGACTTCCGCAATGTGCTCGACTATTTCGACGAGCACGACACGTTCATCTTCAACGACACAAAGGTGTTCCCAGCCCGTCTTTACGGCACCAAGGAGAAGACCGATGCCAAGATTGAGGTGTTCCTCCTGCGTGAGCTCAACGAGGAGATGCGTCTTTGGGACGTGCTTGTGGAGCCGGCGCGCAAGATACGTATCGGCAACAAGCTCTTCTTCGATGAGTCGGGCACGATGGTTGCCGAGGTAATCGACAACACCACAAGCCGCGGCCGCACGCTGCGCTTCCTCTACGACTGTCCGCACGACGAGTTCAAGCGCGAGCTTTACGCCCTTGGCGAGGCTCCGCTGCCACGCTATATCATCGACCGCCGCGAGAACCACCACGCCACTGAGGACGACTTCGATGACTTCCAGTGCATCTTCGCCAAGCATGAGGGTGCCGTCACTGCCCCTGCAACAGGTCTGCACTTCTCGCGCGAGCTTATGAAGCGCATGGAGATTAAGGGCATCAACTTCGCCTATATCACTCTGCACTGCGGTCTCGGCAATTTCCACGACATCGAGGTGGAGGACCTTACGAAGCACAAGATGGACTCTGAGCAGATGCATGTTGGTGCAGAGGCTTGCGAGATTGTCAACAAGACAAAGCAGGAAGGCCACCACGTGTGTGCTGTTGGCACCAGCGTTGTGAAGGCAACGGAGACTGCCGTAGGCACTGATGGACTGCTGAAGGAATATGAGGGATGGACCAACAAGTTCATCTTCCCGCCGTATGACTTCGGACTTGCCGACTCAATGATTTCCAACTTCTATCATCCGTTGTCAACACTGCTCATGGAGACATGTGCCTTCGGTGGTTACGACCTCGTGATGGAAGCCTATAACCTTGCAGTGAAGAACGGATACATGTTCGGTTGCTACGGCGACGCACTGCTGATTGTCAACGACTAATCTCACGGAACGGCGGACTCCCGTCCGCCGACATAAGCATAAAATTTGCCTGTGTCGGCGGACGGGAGTCCGCCGTTCCGTTTAGAAACAATTCAAAGATGCGAAAAACAGTCAATCTCCACATTCTTTATCTTTCCCTTGGCTCTAACCTCGGCGACCGCCATGCCATCATGCGCCGTGCCATAAGCCTCATTAATGAGGAGGTGGGCACCGTCGACCGTGAGTCGTCACCGCTCGAAACAGAGCCTTGGGGCTTTGAGTCGGAGCACATGTTTCTTAACATGTGCGTCCGTGTGCTCACCGCGTTGTCGCCCGAACAGGTGCTTGACGCCACGCAAAGCATAGAGCGCCGTCTCGGCAGGACCTCCAAGTCGGTTGACGGACAGTATCACGACCGTCCGATAGACATCGACATGCTCATGTATGACGACCTCCACGTCTCCACGCCGCGTCTCACCCTGCCGCATCCACTTATGCATGAGCGCGACTTCGTGATGACACCGTTGCGTGAAATATTATGATGGAACATCAATTTTTTTGAAAATCAATTGAGTGGTCCAAAAAAAAATGAGCGTCTCCTGATTGTGCCGTTTAGAATCTGAATCCCAATCCAATGGTGAACGGGTGCCATTCAGGAGCGAACTTTGTTTTCAGCAATGGTGTGAGTGCGGTGCGTGCATAAAGCATTATTGAGCTGTAGCCTACACGTGCCTCAAGGTTGAGGCCGACGGAGTTGATGTTGTTGTCCTTCGACAGCGTGTGTGTCTTTTTGCCTATTTTATATCTTGATCTGTCCGATCCTCTGAACTCAATAGACGGACCGATAGCTGCGTAGATATCATTTCCTCCTACCTGTTTTGACCATTCAAGCATGATAGGTATGCGGGCGGACAAATAGCTTATATAGCTTTTCTTCGGATGCTCGTCGCCATTCTCGCTTGTGAATGGTTGAAGGCTCGTCACCCCGTCAGTGGTGCTGAGCACATAGTTCTTGTTGAATTGGTGGCATACAAAGCTTGCTGTCATGGCGGTTGTGATGGCCAAAGTGCTGCTCATCGGGAACGCGAATGTTATTCCAGTGATTCCCCATTCTGTCGACCTGGCATCCTTGACGTTCTTGTCGCTTGACAATACACCGAATGCGGAGCTGGCGAGAAAGCTGCCTCCAAAATAAAACACCGGGTAGTGGCTGTATTGCTGGTTGCGCTTCTTGTAAGCCTTTCGCGGAATGAATGGCGATGTGACGTAGACCTGTTCCACTTCCCGCCCGTCAAGAAACTGTGTCTCAAGCGTCTTTTGCAGTTCCTTGCCGTTGTTATTGTATACCTTCACGCTTGTTCTTTCGCCGTTCTGGCTTATTTCATATTTTTGTTTGTTGAACACTATTGTCGTGTCGATGGTTTGTGCTGTCGCTGTTTGTGCGAATGTCATGGCAGCCGTTGCAGCCATGGCGATGATGGTGTTTCTGATATTCATAACTTTTAGTATTTTTTTGTGTAGCAAATTGACATTATGTCCTCTGGCGACAGGTTGCCTTCGATGTAGATAACGGCCCCCTTGCCACGGTCGGTCCGGCTGAACAGCACGTAGCGGTTGGCACCCGACGGCAATGGCGGCATCATGTAGTAGCCGCTGACAATGGTGCCGTTGTCCACCACTTCGCGTATCTTCTTGGCCGCTTTGCGGTCGGCTTTCAGATAAGGTTCAATGCCAGCCGCATACAGATTGCTGTAGGTGAGGCTCTTGTATGTGGCGAGGCGGTAGCCGCGCAGCTTGGTGTTCAGCATCACCACCATCTTGCATCCCTTCGAGTGGCCGTATTGCTGGAACACCTTTGCCACAGCGAGGCCATCCTGGGCTCGCGACGCCATTGTCGAGACCAGCAGCAACAGGAATATTAACAGGTTTCTCATATACATATATATTTAGTATGGTGTTTGTCAATAATTATTGCATCATGTTGAGCGCACTGAACGGGTCGTCATCGGTAGCCACCGTCTGCAATGCGTCCATAGCCTCTTCCTTTACAATTTTTGGGTTTGTGTACACCTTGCCGTCAATTACGGCGTAGTTCTGTGGTTCCGAACCGACAATACTCGTGAACCTGGGCACAAGAAGCGCCGTCCCTACCGCCGCGGCCGCCACAGCTGATGAAATCCAAGTACGTGGTCGGTGCAAGCAACGCATCACCAGTGTCATGCGGTTTGGCTTGTAGTGTTCGCCCGTATCACTGTCATTACCCTTGCTTTCAGTTACTTTGTCAAGTGCATCGCGTTCCTCGTCTACAAAGCTAAGCATGGCGCGGAGCGGACGCCATTCGTCTGGCACCGCGTCGCCTGCAAGTCGGAACCACTGGCGTAGCGTTGTCTCCTCCTCATTGGTTGTCTCGCCCGCCATGTAGCGTTCGATAAGCGTCCGTATGTCAAGCCTTTTTTGGTCGGATATTGTTCTCATTATTGTTTTTCTCCTTTCATCATTATTTGCATGTAAGTCTCGCGTATCTTCATTCGCGCCCTCGACAGGTTGCGCCGCAGGTTGTCGGCTGTGCAGCCAGTGATTTGCATAATCTCGTCGGCTGTGTAGCCGTCTATTTCCTTCATGCGGAATATCTGCTGTTGAAGCGGCGGCAGTTGGGCTATGATACTGCGTATCAGCCTTGTCTCATCGCGCAGCTCCGCCCCGCGGTCTTCAATGGCGACATCCATGTGCTCTGTCATCTGCGCCGAATGGCTTTCGTGGCGCAGTTGGTCGAGATGGCAGTTGCGCGCGATGGTCATGGCGAGCGCCGCCAGATTACCTTCGGCGTTGAGCCGGGAGCGCATGCCCCACAGCCGGAGCATGGTCTCCTGCACAAGTTCGTCGGCATTGTCGGCAGAACCCGTGAGCCTCAGCGCGTAGCGTAGAAGCTCGTCGCGCATGGGCAGGATTATATGGTTGAATTCGCTTGGTTTCATAACTGTTACATCTATATAACGGATGAACATTGGAAATCGGACATGAGAATAAGAAAAAAGTTGCCCACTTGTGTTTATTTTCGTAACTTTGCACAAATATACATAATATAGAATACAAAATTTTGTAACTCAATAAATGGGCAAAGGAAAACTGGCGAAGTTCGCCGACATGGAAAGATATGAGAACGTGTTTCAGTATCCGTTCTCTGTAGCCGACAACGTGCCGTTCGACATGAAGGGCCATTGGCGCGATATGTATTTCAAGAACGACAATCCGATAGTGCTTGAGCTTGGCTGCGGCAAGGGTGAGTATACCGTTGGGCTTGCCAAGATGTTCCCCGACATCAACTTCATTGGTGTCGACATCAAGGGCGCGCGCATGTGGACCGGCGCCACGCAGGCACTTGCCGACGGACTGAAGAACGTGGCGTTCCTCCGCACCAACATCGAGATTATCGACCGCTTCTTCTCCGAGGGCGAGGTGCAGGAGATATGGCTCACGTTCAGCGACCCGCAGATGAAGAACCCGCGCAAGCGACTCACTTCCACCTATTTTATGGAGCGCTACCGCCACTTCCTTCAGGACGGTGGAACAATCCACCTGAAGACCGACTCCAACTTCCTCTTCACCTACACCACCTACATGCAGCAGCACAACAACCTGCCGCTTCTCTTCCGCACCGAGGATCTCTACCATACCGACGGTCTCGACCAGCAGACATCCGACATACTCGGCATACAGACCTACTATGAGAGCATGTGGATAGAGCGCGGATTGAACATCAAGTACATGAAGTTCTCGCTGCCGCACGATGGTGAGCTCACGGAGCCTGACGTTGAGATACCGCTCGACGAGTATCGCTCGTATCACCGCGACAAGCGGACACCGAAAGAAACAGGGAAATAAAAAAATCATTATGAACAATATCACTCTTTATCCAAAACTAATAATGGACGCGCTTGCCACGGTCATTTATCCAGGCAACAAGAAGAACCTTGTTGAGGCTGAGATGGTGGCCGACAACATGCGCATCGACGGCATGAAGGTGTCATTCTCGCTCATCTTCCCGCGCGACACCGACCCGTTCCTCAAGTCAACAGTGAAGGCAGCCGAGGCTGCCATACACTACCACATAAGCAAGGACGTGGAGGTGACCATCACCACCGAGTTCCTCTCAAAGCCACGTCCAGAGGTGGGCAAGCTCCTGCCTAACGTGAAGAACGTCATTGCCGTAAGCTCCGGCAAGGGTGGAGTGGGCAAGAGCACCGTCGCCGCCAACCTCGCCATCGCCCTTGCGCGTCTTGGCTACAAGGTGGGACTGCTCGACTGCGACATCTTCGGCCCGTCGGTTCCAAAGATGTTCCAGGTGGAGGACGCCCGTCCTTATGCCGTCAAGAAAGACGGCCGCGACCTCATCGAACCAATCGAGAAGTATGGCATCAAGCTCCTCTCCATCGGTTTCTTCGTCAATCCCGACACCGCCACGTTGTGGCGTGGCGGTATGGCGTCGAACGCCTTGAAGCAGCTCATCGCCGATGCCGACTGGGGCGACCTTGACTATTTTGTGCTCGACACGCCTCCTGGAACCAGCGACATACACCTGACGCTGCTCCAGACACTCGCCATCACTGGCGCCGTGATTGTGTCCACACCGCAGAAGGTGGCACTTGCCGACGCCCGCAAGGGCATCGACATGTACAGCAACGACAAGGTGAACGTGCCAATCCTCGGACTCGTTGAGAACATGGCGTGGTTCACGCCTGCCGAACTGCCTGAGAACAAGTATTACATCTTCGGCAAGGACGGCTGCAAGAACCTCGCAAAGGAGATGAACGTGCCATTGCTCGCCCAGATACCACTCGTTCAGAGCATTTGCGAGAATGGCGACAACGGTACGCCTGCCGCTCTCGACAGTTCGTCAATCACGGGTCTTGCCTTCATCAATCTTGCCCAGGCGGTAGTGACCGTAGTCAACCGCCGCAACAAGGAACAGGCTCCTACGAAGATTGTGAAGACACACAATTAAAGACAAAAGAAGACAACGAAAGACAAAAGAAGACAACAGAGACAACAGGAGACAACATATAGGCCGTGCCAACACGGCACGGCTTTACTGCTATACATTTATTTCCAGTACGTAATATTTGGTTTTTAGTAATCTTAGCCGTGCCGAGTTGGCACGGCTTATATGTTGTCTCCCGTTGTCTTAGTTGTCTTCTTTTGTCTTTGTTGTCTTTTTTTATTGCATTTGATAGTATTCAGTTGTTTTAAATCAAGAAAACCAATAATCGACACTAATTTTTTGCGTAAATGTTTGCGCGCACAAAAAATCTTAGTACCTTTGCATCGTCAAAAGGTTAATAGATTGTTTAGGTTAGTAGTAATAGATTTAGGTTTTTAGTTATTAGGTTTAAGGTAAATTAAATGATTGTTTAACAGGTGACGATGAGAGTCCGTGAGGATTTTCATTCATTACGAAAGTTTTTTAAGTTAAACATAAGCAATACGGCGCAGCTCGTTGAGAGTTGCGCCGTTGTTGTTTTTACCGGAACGTCGGACTCCCGTCCGACACATTTTCTCCTCATGGAACGTCGGACTCCCGTCCGACGCGAAACCATTCTTTTTTTTTATTAATTCGTTACTTTCATTTTGTAAATGGATTACCGAATAATTGTAACCTTGTTACGGGATAATTGTAACCCTGTTACAAAGCAATTGTAACCCAGTTACAAGGCAATTGTAATCAATGGCTACTGTCTGTTTATATTTCTTGGCAGCAATCCCTCCTTTATAGCGATGCTTACAGCCTGCACATTGTTTTTTTGCCCCTATACGCCGCATTATCTGTTTGCGGTGATACTCCACGGTGTTCTCGCTGACGAAAAGGCGCTCGGCGATTTGGCGGCTTGACAGCGATGGCTCGCGCACGGAAACCGTGGAACTTGAATACAAGTATGACCCGGCTACAGGCATAGGCTCCATTGAGGCAACCGCCAAGGCTGGTCTGCACTTCAGCGGACGCACGCTCGGAATGACCGACGGCTCCCTGTTTAGCGTCTATACACCCGACGGACAGCAGCTCGTGGCTGGAGTTGACGGCTATACATTTGCCGCACAGGGCGTGTATCTTGTGAGGACGGGCAAGACTACGGTAAAGGTCAGCGTGAGGTAGAATGTATGAATGAGTGTTAAACAATTGTGAACAAGTGTTGTGTTCGTGCACAATTGCTTGCTTTAAATCAATAAAACCTATAAAGAACGCTAAAAAATCGCGTAAATGTTTGCGCGCACAAAAAATCTTAGTACCTTTGCATCGTCAAAAGGTTAATAGATTGTTTAGGTTAGTAGTAATAGATTTAGGTTTTTAGTTATTAGGTTTAAGGTAAATTAAATGATTGTTTAACAGGTGACATGAGAGTCCGTGAGGATTTTCATTCATTACGAAAGTTTTTTAAGTTAAACATAAGCAATACGGCGCAGCTCGTTGAGAGTTGCGCCGTTGTTGTTTTTGTCCGGAACGGCGGACTCCCGTCCGCCGCACTGCCTTCCTGTGTAATGGAAGCCGTCCGCCGCGCACCCAATATGTTTTTTCTGCACAATATTTTGGCAGTTTCACTTTAAAATCGTAATTTTATGCTTTCAAATGATGAAACACCAATAAAAACATGTAGCTTATGAATACAATCAATACACGCCGCTCCATCCGCAAGTATTCCGACCGTGCGGTGAGCGATGAGCTTCTTGGCAAACTCCTTTCCGAGGCAGAGCGCACACAGACGATGGGCAACCTGCAGCTGTACAGCGTGGTCGTGACGCGCTCCGACGAGATGAAGCGCCGTCTGGCGCCGGCACATTTCAACCAGCCTATGGTGACGGGTGCCCCCGTGGTGCTCACGTTCTGCGCCGACACGCGCCGCACGTCGATATGGGCGGAGAACCGCCAGGCGGTGCCGGGCTATGACAACTTGCTGTCATATCAGAACGCCGCCACCGACGCCCTGCTCTTCTGCCAGACATTCTGCAACCTTGCGGAGGAGGAAGGATTGGGATGCTGCTTCCTTGGCACTACCGTATACATGCCGCAGATGATCATCGACGTGCTTCACCTGCCGCGCCTCGTCATGCCGGTGGCGACAATAACGCTCGGCTGGCCGGCAGAGCAGCCGCCATTGTCTGACCGCCTGCCGCTCAGCGCCATCATGCACAACGAGACCTACACCGACTATTCAACCGAAAGCATCAACCGCTTCTACGCTGAAAAGGAGTCGCTCGACGAGAACAAGGAGTTTGTGCGCATCAACAACAAGCAGACGCTCGCCCAGGTGTACACCGACTGCCGCTACACCAAGAAGGACAACGAGGCAATGTCGAAGGGGCTGGTGGAGACACTCAGAAAACAGGGTTTCCTGGACGAAGGGGATTTGTAGAAAATGTTGTGAACAATTGATTTGAATATAGGAGAGAGTGTGACGAAACGCAATATTGCAACTTTATCCGTGGCGGAGGTCTCCGGCCTCCGCTGCAACCATTAATTACAGTTGATTATGTGTCAAGATATTAGTAATCTTTGCTTTCTGCGGAGGCCAGAGACCTCCGCCACGGATAATTCAAAAATTCGAGTTTCGAAACATCCTCAGCAATACCGAATATAATGCAAATAAAATCCCTATCCCTATACGAGCTCAACTCCCTCGTGTCGTCGGTAGTGGCGATTGACCTGCCCGACGAATACTGGGTTGAGGCTGAGTTGTCGGAGGCGCGCGAGGTGAGAGGCCACTGCTATATGGAGCTTGTCGAGAAAGACGAGATGTCAAACACGCCGATAGCCCGAGCCTCTGCCAAGTGCTGGGCGTCGCGGTGGTCGATGCTCCGCCCGATGTTCGAGCGCGTCACCGGGCAGCGTCTGCACGCTGGAATGAAGGTGATGCTGCGGGTGAAGGCGCAGTTTCATGCCGCCTACGGATTTTCGTGGATTGTGAGCGACATCAATCCCGAGTACACCATGGGCGACCTCATGCGCCGCCGCCAGGAAATCATACAGAAGCTGAAGGCAGAGGGCGTGTTCGACTCACAGCGCGAGCTACAGCTCTCGCCGTTCGCCAAAAGCATAGCCGTGGTGTCGAGCGACGGGGCTGCCGGCTACGGCGACTTCTGCCGTCAGCTGGACGACAATGCGCAGGGCTTCGCCTTCAATGTGGAGCTGTTTGCCGCTGTCATGCAGGGCGAGGCTGTGGAGCAAAGCGTCATTGCCGCCCTCGACCGCATCTACGAGCGGCAGGACGACTTCGACTGCGTGGTGATAATACGCGGAGGTGGCGCCACAAGCGACCTCTCGGGCTTCGACACACTCGCCTTGGCTGAGAATGTGGCAAACTTCCCACTGCCGATAATCACTGGCATCGGCCACGACCGCGACGAGAGTATACTCGACATGGTGGCACACACCCGTGTGAAGACCCCTACAGCCGCCGCGCAGTTCCTTCTTGACAACCTCTCGCGCACCGACACGATGATAGAATCTCTGCGGCAACGCATTCTCAACACCACGCGCCAGCGTATGCAGACGGAACAGTTGCGCATGAAGTCGGTGGCGGAGCGCATACCTGTGCTCTTCTCGCTCGTCAACGTGCGCCAGCAGGCACGCATAGACCGCCTGTCCCGGCAGATAATGACCGCCGTGTCGCACCGCATCGATGCCGCCAGCCAGCGTGTGGACCGCATGGAGACACGACTTGCCGACAATGCCGTGCGCCGCGTCACTGCCGAGCAACACCGCCTCGCACTGCTCTCGCAACGCATCGAAGCCGAGAATCCAGAGCGCCTGCTGCGCCGCGGCTACAGCATCACGACATTTGAGGGCCGCGCCGTGCGCGATGCCTCGCAACTGCCGAAAGGGGCAGAGGTGGAAACGCGGGTGGAGCGGGGAAGCTTCAAGTCGATAGTAGAGTAGGGGGCGTCGAGCTCCCGCTCGACGCTTGAATTAAATAATAATTAATAAAATGTGTGTCGAGCAGGAGCTCGACACCTCCCAGTATTATGCCACGCGAAATGAAATACGAGACCGCAATGCGCCAACTTGAGGACATCGCGGCAAAAATGGAAAATGGCGAGTTGGACATCGACTCGCTTTGTGAACAACTCAAGACTGCACAGAAGCTCATAAAGCAGTGCAAGGAGAAACTGACCAAGACCGACGAGGAAATCAATAAAATTCTGAAAGCGGAATAAATCGAAAATAGTCACTTTTTTACAATAAACGTTGGCTATGTGTCAATTTATTCGTACTTTTGCCTTTACAAAAGGAGAACGAAACAATTTTTACAAATACAGATAATGTTATGAAAGATATCGCATGGTCTGAATTGTCGTTTGGCTACATGCCGACCGACTACAATGTACGCTGCTGCTACCGCAACGGCAAATGGGGCGAAATAGAGGTTTGCTCCGACGAGTATATTAAACTGCACATGGCAGCCACCTGTCTGCACTACGGACAGGAAGCCTTCGAGGGACTGAAGGCCTACCGCTGTCCTGACGGCAAGGTGCGCGTGTTCCGCATGGACGAGAACGCAAAGCGCCTCCAGTCGACATGCCGCGGCATCCTCATGCCGGAGGTTCCGACTGAGCTTTTCGAGGAGATGGTGAAGAAGGTGGTGCGCCTCAACCAGGAGTATATCCCTACATACGAGAGCGGCGCAACGCTCTACGTGCGCCCGTTGCTCATCGGCACATCGGCACAGGTGGGCGTGCATCCGGCATCGGAGTACATGTTCCTCATCTTCGTCACACCGGTTGGCCCTTACTTCAAGGGCGGCTTCTCAAGCAACCCTTATGTAATCATCCGCGACTACGACCGTGCCGCTCCGCTCGGTACAGGTATATACAAGGTGGGCGGCAACTACGCAGCCAGCCTCAAGGCCAACTCAATCGCCCATGCCAAGGGCTACGCCAGCGAGTTCTATCTCGACTCGAAGGAGAAGAAATATGTGGACGAGTGTGGAGCAGCCAACTTCTTCGGCATCAAGAACAACACATACGTGACACCGAAGTCAACATCCATCCTGCCGTCAATCACCAACAAGAGCCTCATGCAGATTGCCGAGGACCTTGGCATGAAGGTGGAGCGACGTCCTATCCCCGAGGAAGAGCTCGACACGTTCGAGGAGGCAGGAGCATGTGGCACAGCAGCCGTAATCTCGCCAATCTCACACCTCGATGACATGGACACAGGCAAGGTGTACAACTTCGGCGAGAAACCGGGACCATGGTCGACAAAGCTCTACGAGACCCTGCGTGGCATACAGTATGGCACGGTGGAGGACAAGCACGGCTGGACAACTGTTGTCATAGAGTAATAACGGAACATATTCCGGAACGGCGGACTCCCGTCCGCCGCTAATGAAGGTCTTGGTTAGGCATTTTTAGCGGCGGACAGGAGTCCGCGTTTCGTTTTAGCGGCGGACAGGAGTCCGCCGTTCCGTTTTAGCGGCGGACAGGAATCCGCGTTTCGTTTTAGCGGCGGACAGGAGTCCGCCGTTCCGTGGTTAGCACCGCCGTTCCGTGGTTAGCACCGCCGTTCCGTTATTTGCTAAAAATGGTTAATGTTTAAGCGTTTTTATATAGTATATAAGGCGTATTTGGATAAAAATCAGTATCTTTGCACCCGCATTTTGCAAAATAATAATTTAATTCACTAAAAAGTTCTATGTATTTAGATCAGGCAAAAAAACAAGAGATCTTTGGACAGTACGGAAAGTCTAACACTGATACTGGCTCAGCTGAGAGCCAGATAGCATTGTTCTCATACCGTATTTCCCATTTGACGGAACATCTTAA